>JAPLRK010000050.1:4136-5781 GCA_026399195.1 Legionellales bacterium | reverse complement strand
TCAATAGGCGATTCTATCCAATGACAGCATTTAATTCAGTGTTGGGTATTGCCACGCAAATTGAGGCAAAAACATACGACGAACTTTATGGTCGATAAACACTACATATAGTGGTCTTGGGTGTCAACCGGATAGGCATGAAACCATCCACAGAAGTACCACGTCATTCGCAGGCGTATACACGGCCATTAATCTCAGAAGTTGTGTCAAAAGTTGCGTTGATGTTTGGTGAGGAGATTGACACATTAACTACAATGAAAAAAGGGTGGGTTAAATCGAATACACCCAGAAAAATGGCGATGTATATCGCACGCAAATACGGGGACTATCGACTGCAGGACTTAGCGGGTGCGTTTGGGCTACAGCATTATGGGGGTGTTTGTTATGCTGTTCATGCTTTTGCAGAAGAATTAAAAAAGGATCACAATCTGGAGATGAGTGTTTATAAGGTGGTTAGCGAACTAGGGTTGCAATATAAGTCATCAATAGACTTGACCCCATAGACTTTATAGACTTTATACCCCTGCTAACACCTCTACCATGAGCTCTTAGCCCGCTAAGTTTGCTTTTCAAAGCAACAGTAGCCTGGCTAGTGGATAGACTAGCTATTTCGGCAGAAATGGTGACTGCCATTCGCTCAGCACGTTCCAAGATCCTCGCGCGTTCGATGAGCAGCTCTGATTCTGGCATACAAAAAAACTTGGAACTAGTTGTCTCTGGTAAGATGGTCTCAAGATACGTTCTGAGCGTTGAAGAAGGACGTTCGTTCATTAGACGCATGAATAGCACCTTATCGGGATGATTTTTAGGTAGTTTATCCAGGCCATCAAGGAGTACTTCCCCCATTGAGTTTGGTAAATGCGCCATTGCAACACCCCTTATCTCGTTTACCTTCAAGATGAAATGAGTGTTCTCCATCAAAATAGCGGCGCGCATTGCGCCATCATATTCAGGACGTGCAAACATAGTGCCATCCCAGGGAGCAGAATTATTGACAAGTGCATTGAGAAGCGGTGAATCAAACGATTCAAGCACAGCTCGAGCTATCTTAGGGTTTTTCTCAGTTAATATCTTTAATTGGTTTCCGATTTTTGGGTTCTCTTTGAGAATGAGGTCAAGGTGAGGCAAAAGCGCATTGCAGATCAAAATAACTTGTGAATGAGAGAGTGATTTTAATGTTTTATAAAAATCTCCCCCTTGAAATAAGGATCTGAACACCGCCCTATTTTTTTCAACTTGCATCATCTCCTTAAGGGCTCCCCCTTCTAAACGTAGAATTTCAATTTCACGACAATATATCGTGGCCAACAACAAATTTTTCTTTTGGGTAGAAAGTGATTCAGTCACTTCAAGCTCCGTTATGGCAGATATTGCAACATGATTCTGATGAAAATGACGAAACAACGCAGAGGCAGGATCTTTCATTTGCTCTAAAAAAGTTTCGAGAGTATAGCCTATGGGTAAGGATAATAATTTTTTTATAAAAGATATTATATCTTTTTTAGAGCCGTCCCTCAGATGTTTGGTATTCATTCGTGGATTTTTAAAGAGCTGTACTAAGACACTCATATTGTTTTTTTCACAGTATTTGATGCTTTCCTTCATCTGATAATCAATTTCAGCAGCAGGCGCTGTTTGCATTTGG
>JAPLRK010000050.1:0-4059 GCA_026399195.1 Legionellales bacterium | reverse complement strand
GATCGACTAAGTTTTTTCTACACGTTACTAAGTCACTCCCAACCGGTGAAAGCGCTGCATTTAAGAACGAAGAATCAAAACCTTTTAAAACAGCATTGCGCTTTTCAGGCGACAATTTTGACACTTCTTTTATAAAATTTGGATTAAGTTCCATGAACTGACTCACATTTTCTTTAAGGCCTCTGCAGTACAATTTACAGTCCGCCACGCTCATTGTATTGATGGTCTTACAAAATAGATTATTCTGGAATAAAGCAAGTAAGATGGCTCTGTCTAGAAAAACATTTCGATTGATAGCAACCCGCTCAACAGTGAGTGGAATAGACTTGAGGATATAAAAATAAAGTTCAGCCGAAGATCTTAAGTGCAACTCATTTCCGCTCAAATTGACAGCATTCACTTTTTTCGGAATACAATTTTTGAGATAATTTACGATGAAAAGTTCATGAGAATATTCAGACCATTTGAAGCGAATATTGCTGTCACTCAAAAGACAACCCGTGAGATTTAGTGTAAAGGGTGTGGTGAAGCGGTATCGCGAGAACCAACGAGCTTGGTTGAGCCATTGAACTTGAGCATTTTTGGATCTAGCAAGTTCTGACAAAAACTCCGGACTTGATAAATGTTCAATAAGTTGCGTTTCATTGAGTTGTTTTATTGCTTCAAAGAATGTTTCAAATCGCTTTACGCCTAAAAATAGAAATGACATTGCGCTTCCATAGGGGCCACCTGGAATATCGCGTAACATCTCTCTTTGCCTCTCTATAGGTAGTTTGCTTATTTTTAATGCGATTTCCATCATGATTTTTTCAAGGAGAGCTCTCTTGTATGCATTTTGTTCTTGCGAAATCATGTTCATGGCAACTTGAAGCGTACTTAGATGTTCATTATCAAGAAGGCTAAGATTCAAGCTTTCTTGGTTTATAAGTGCTTTTGCTAATTGTTCAATGTTATCTAGTTCTACTGGCCTGCAAGTATTTATATTCCGAAGCAATTGATGAAGCTGAGTTGTTCCATAAACGTTTTGAACGTTGACGTCAGCACCATGCTTCAATAATTGCATCGCTGTCTTTTCTCGATGATTCATAATAGCAAAATGCAACGCTGTTCCATTGATTGCATTGTCACTAGCGTTTAATTGTGCTGGGGTCGCTTTCCGAATCAATTCCGCAGAAAAAGCATCCTCCTCCTCATTAAATACATATAACGCTACGGTCAATAGATTTGAAAAGAAATTCTCCTGACGATTAAGGTGTTGAAACAACTTTTTTTGCGCTATTTCATCCAGATCTTTGACTCTATCTAATAACTTTTTGAAGATTGATCTTCTCTCTGGCGTACTTGTCGAGTCATCTAAAAGAGGAAACCCAACTTGTTTAATAACGTTGTCACCAGCGTCATTAACGATGCTAAGGTCAAGTTCTGATCTTTTCACTAACGCACTGATGGCGGCATCATTTTTGGTGGCTGCCATCCTCATCAACAACGAATTACCGTGCTCATCTTGAATATTGACCCAATCGCTTGGTAAGCTTTCTATGATCATACTTGTAAGTTCAGGGTTTGAAATGCAATTATTTAGGATCTCGACAAGTTTGTTCGTTAAGTTCACGCCCGTGAGATCAGATAGGTGCGTTTTGATAAGCGAACATATTAGCTTATTATTCGAATCCTCCATTTTTTCCAGTTTCTCAATCACTACAAAGAGATCACGGGTTTCGCCTCGAGCGATGGCAGTAAATTCAAGAAGTTGAGCCGACTCATCAAGTTTTCTGAGGTGTGTTAAAAGCGTATTGAGTGTCGAGGGTTCATGACGGGCTGCAAAAATAATTTCTTCATGTAAGACCAAACGAAGATCAGATCTTAAGAGAAGTGCTTCGATGGCGCCAATATTATTAAGTCGTATCATGCGTTTTAAAAGAGACACACCTTCTGCATCTTGAAAATTGATGGCCTCGCTTGATAATTGCTTAATAATCGTTCTTGTGTGTTCAGAATCAGCAGACGCTATATTTAAAATGGCTAATAAGCGCTCCACGGTGATCTCAGACACTTCAGCTCTGAAAAGTTCGTGTATAAACTCAAGGAGGCTCTCTTGTCTCTTCGGAAGTTGTTGCACCAATGTATAATAACCCAACATACGTTCTTCAAAGGATAGTCTCTTTAACTGGTTAAAATACAATAAAACGAGATCTTCTTGTTCCGACAATTGATACCCTTGTTCATGCATTGCGACAAGATTTGGCCCTATGTTTTCAATGATGGCGTGGGGGTTGATAGACAAATATAACTCTAGAAAATCTTTCGCAATCTTTGCTTTAGAACTCTTAATCATCGCTTCAAAAATTCGGCCAAAGACTTTTATATCCACTTGTGACATTTGTAACAAAATAGCCTTGATCGAATCATGATTTAATTTGTTCATAATGACAAGTAAATCCTCAAGTATGTTGGGTTGTTTGATGGCAGCCACCATGATGGCATTCACCCCATGTTCATTGGGCGTCAATAGCTCTGCTTGTTGCTCACTATTCATCGAATCGAGGGCTAGTTTATCGATATAACTGAATTCTTGAGCCTGAATTTTATTGATCAAAGTGTTTCTATTGATCCCGCGCTTATAGATCTGAAAAAGATCGGTGTATTTTTCTACCACTTTTACAGTTAACGCCTTGTTCCCATTGATCTCCTTAAGAGTTTCTTTAAGGATTGTCATTCTATGTGCAGGATCATCACTCCTATTCATATGAGCATCTATCAAAGATAAGATTTTTTGATGATGATTCGAGTCCATGAGGGAGAGTAATCGTAAAAGATGTTTGAGATCGAGATCAGATAAAGCTTGGCAATCTTCAGCAGACAAAACCTTATCTTCATCTTCAAATATTTGGTTAATGATCTTTGTTGTCTCGTTGGATAACTCTAAAAAGCGGTCGGTGCATAGCTTTTTAAATAACAGCTGATTGATATGGTTCCAATTAAGATCATAGACTTCATACGTGTCTTCATCGAACACAGCAAATTCACGGATCCCACCTGGTAATTCAAAGGGGATTCCGCCGAGCAATGCTTCGAATTTGTTATAATACTCGGCTTTATAGGGGTCTCCTACGGGTCGACGTCCAGAGTATCCAGCCCGCATTATCAACACGCTTTTAGCCATTTTAGAGAGGAGCGCTAAAACATCTATGTATTGAAAATCACTCGAAAAAGTGCGTTCTAGTGCACTTCTTATCGCAGGGTAGGGCTTGCTGCCCCAATATTCATCGTGGACATTGATCTGCTCTATACCATATTTCTCTAAATTCGCCACTTTAAAAAAAGAATTGTTCACATGGACATCATCACTTAAGGTTCGAGCCGCTTTCCTAACGATGTCTCCTCTAATTTGATACAGTAATTCTGAAATGTTTTTAGGAGTGACAAAACCCGTGACAAGTTCATTCACACGGTTATGAAACCCCTGAGTGCACTGTGGCGCTCCTTCTATAAGCTGATTGGCGATGGCAGTAATATTATCAGGAGAAAGTTCTTGTTCCAGTAAGATCAAAAGGCCCCTAAGCAAATCTCCTCTCAAGGCATTCGGGTAAGATGGGTCAATTCTTGTGTGTCTTTTTAATTCAGCCACAATCGAATCTGAAAAATTAAATTTTGCTTGCAACTTTTCAATGAGATCAGCGGGTATAGGGCCTTCTGCTTTGATTGGGACAGGTTTTGCAAGCTTATACGCTACGGAAGTTACTCTATTCGGTACACGTGCAGCCATGACAAACTCCTCATATTGATTGGGTTTTGAGACCCGAAAAAGTCTATTTGCGCTCTACTCGTATCCTGTCACAATCGCCGGGTAAATCCAACACATCTACGTCCCGCGGCTTGTCCGCGGGATCCAGAGATCCAATGCCAGAGCGAGATCCCTGGATCCCGCGGACAAGCCGCGGGACGTGGTGGTGTAACATTTCTTCTGTGCAAATCAATCGAGTCTGAC
Organism: Legionellales bacterium; assembly: GCA_026399195.1. GTDB lineage: Bacteria > Pseudomonadota > Gammaproteobacteria > Legionellales > Legionellaceae > JAPLRK01. Next base: position 71 of record JAPLRK010000050.1, on the reverse strand, counting down.
CCCATTGGTTTTTTTTCTTCAGCGCCTCTATCGTAGCCTGGGTCTCAACGATTCCTTTGTTGATTTTTTTT
>JAPLRK010000006.1:2658-11095 GCA_026399195.1 Legionellales bacterium | reverse complement strand
TAATATAATAGCCACGTGTGACTCGCATAAAAAGTTTCCTGTTTGGCGTATATTTACCATTTATTTCATTTCGACTGAGCAATGAGCTTAAGTAAGCCTGTTTTTTTCGATATTCAGGCCAGATTGAAGAGGGTAGCTTTTGAACCAGTTCAAATAATTGATACGCCGCGAATCCCTTGCTCCAAAAAACAGTGTACCCTTTAATTTGACAGCATATTAAGTCAGCATAAAACGTTAAAATCAAATTAAATAATAAATACTCGGCTCGACTGGCATCGATTTTAACAAGATGACCGTCTATATCCAGAGAAATGCTGTCTGTAGTAATACGATTATAAACGCCAGCTAGCATGGGTACTAAATTTTTTTCTGATTGAATGGTTTGGTATATGGCCAATTGTAATGGATTTCTAAACAGAGAATCTTTTGTTTCTAATGACGGACCCATTTCAAGAATTGCATGAATCAAATTCACATTTCCTGCATGAATAGCCGCCATAAGGGGTGTATAGTTCATGGTCGTCCGATGATCAACGCCATACATTTGGATTTCCTTATTCACCATTTGTGAATTTTTAATGGTGTATTTTTGAAAATGTTTTTCATACATGATGGGGTAGGATTTTTTTACATTTACAGCGGGTCTGAATCCTTTGTCCTTTAGCTTTTCTATGGTAGGTCGATCATTGTATAGCATGGCGACCTCAAACAGATCTAACTGCTCTTTTTTGTCCTGTTTTTGACCCGTAAACACGTTTTCCAACAACTGCACGTAAGCTTTTTTATCGACAACAGTCCAGGGCGGTGCTTTTTGTTTAAGAATGATTTCATTAATCGCTGCAGCTTGTTCAGTCTTTCCTTGTTGGGTTAAACGACTCGCTTCTTTTTGCCATTCCTCAATGGAGGACTCAGCAATGTCCATATTGATAGACTGATTAATTTCATTAATGTCGAACAATTTAATCAGGGGATGATCTGGATTTTTTTCTATCAAATACACACTGTTGATAGCACGTGTTATCCCAACATAGAGCGAGTTAATGTAAAATTTATACACTTCCATGGATTTGTCAGATTTACTTTTTGCTCGCCCATACTTAAATTCCTGATCTAACACTTCGGAGGTTAGTCCTTTTGCGATGTCTAAAAATCGTGGTTCACCGTCAATAAAGTGATAAAGAATTACATTTTCATATTCTAACCCTTTGGCTTCTTGAACTGTAAACACCAGAGGGGTATCAAATAATTTTCGAGCCTCTTCTTTTTGTTTTTCAGTAAGCGTGATAATAGCAAAAGTAATTGATCTGCTGATTTTTTTATTTATGTCATCTATTTTTTCTGGTGTTGATTTGATACAGGCCACGTCACCGACGTGCGTTGATTGACTTTCGATGAGGTAATGACTTTCTTTGTCAATGGAGCCAAAACGGGCATTTTTAACTTTTAAAACACGATTCGCTAGTTCTGTGACCTCTAAAGTATTACGATAATTGCGTGTTAAAATTCGTGTAATGTCATTCGTTGAGAGTTCCTCACTCGTATAAAATAATTGCTTTAATCCAGACCATGAAAAAAAATTAGGGTGTACAATCTGGTTTGCGTCACCACACATGAAAAATTGATGAGATGATTTGAGCATGGCTAGGACTAATGATAATTGGCTGTTGGTGAAATCTTGAACTTCGTCGATAATAACGGCGTCATAACGAGCAGATGCCTTTTCTTTGTAATAATGAGACAAAATGTTCGTATCAAAATACTGTCCCTCATCAAGGAATCCGACATAGCCTTGAAACAAACGGTAAACCTCTTCGCGTTCCGTTTCAGCATAAATCGATTTTCGAATACCCAGACTTAAATACTTTTCTTTGGAAAGATAAGGGGCATCCGGTTCGCTTCCTGCAAGCACACCTCTAAACTCTTCATATAATTTTCGACCGTCATTCAATACGCTGCTTTTTTTCTGGCGTTGATGCCAGTTTAAGAAGGAGGTAGTACTAATTTCCTCACCGACCGGTATGGCGATTGTTTCAATTAGTTCTTCAAATGATAAAAAATCAATGGATTGATCTTCGTTTTGGTAGTTATTCGCGTAATACAGTTGACGAGCATTATGAACAAGATAGGGTGAAAGCGTGACATACAGTAAATCACCAGGCATCGTTTTCATTTTTTCAAGAGTCAGTGAAGTTTTTCCACTACCGGCTGAGCCAATGAGAATAAGGGGTAGCCCGTAATGAAAAATATTATTTTGAATGTCATCAAAAACAATAAAGCGATCTAGGAAATGCACTTTTGCTTCACTTTCTCCCAAAAATCGTAGATTATCTTCAATATGCGGAGTCATTTCGGCTGGCGACTGCATGTGACTCTCTTGAATCACAGCTCCTCGTAAAAAACGTGATTTATCATAATTGTGATTACGAATGACTTCCAATAAAAGTAGGTGCGTTTCATTGTCATGTTTAATGGGTTTAAACAACAATCGGTTGGTATTATCCAATTTCGCTCGATAATACCCAGTTGTAGATAGCTTTTTTACGTCAGCAGTCTTGAAATCGCCTTGAGACAAATGGTGGCAGACTTTCTTAAATTTTTGATCTAAACCAGAAGTATCCAAATCCTGATATTGTAGAAGATGAAACTGACTCAATATATGCCCCTTGAAGTGTATTTTTGTGTTACGGACTAATTAATAGACTAAAAATCCGGTCCACAATAACCAAAAACACCCATGCGCGGTGAATTTACGACGGGCAACATAAAGTCTTCCGTACAGCCATCGTGATCTTCTTTACATGTCTCACAAATCAACTCATTACACTCTGTGCAAATAACATCTGGTTTATTTTGACATGTATCACAAACGATATCCGCGAGTAAATGGTTTCGTGCCACCAAACGGATCTTGTTTTTTAATTGGCCTGGTCGTGATGAAATGACTTTTCCCTCAAGCCATGTTGTGCTGCCAAAATCATATTCATAATCAAATTCAATATCTACTTTAAGTGTTCGATGGATGATTTTATTCATACCGCCATCATAAGAATAACGCTGACCATTGATTTTGAATTGACTCATATGATCACAACATTCCAGCCAGACTCCTCTTAAATAGTAATCCAGATCTTCTAACTTGGCAGAACCATTAATTTCAATATAAAGCCAAAACTCTTTTCCGCAATAAACTTTGATTAGAAATATGCACTCTTTCTCTGATGGCTGGTGCGATGCATCATTTCCTAAACATTTTTCAACATGCTTCGTTATAGAACGATGATTCACCTCTTCATTGCACAAAAGACAAGTCCCAGTGTTTGAGGATGCCATAATGTAATTCCTTCCAATCAACGATCAATTTGTCGTAATGACCGCTTGTTAATATAAGTATTTAATGCAATATGACTGGTATAACCAAGCACTTTTGCCATTTTTCTAATGGATAATCCATATCCAAGCAATTCTTTGATTTTTTCGACGTCTTTATCAAATTTGCTTTTTTGCAGTGTTCCCTTGGGTTTGCCAAGTTTAATGCCTTGTATTTTTTTTGCAAGCAGTGCTTCTTTTGTCCGTAAACTTATCATGTCTCTTTCAAGTTCGGCAAACAATGAAAATAGCGTAATAATAATTTTGGAGTTCATATCATGTTCTGATATATCTAAATTTTGTTTGATAATGATCACGCGAATGCTTTTTTTAACCAAATCATTAATCAATGCTATGATTTCTGCAGTGCTTCGACCTAAGCGACTTAATTCAGTAACAATTAACGTGTCCGCATCTTCAAGTGTTAGCAATAATTCATCAATGCGGCGTTGTTTACTCGTTTTGCGAGAAGAAATTGTAATTTCAATAAATGAATCGATTTTTAAAGATTTATTACGAGCAAATTCCAGCAACTCAAGTTTTTGATGACTCAAGTCTTGCTTGTCGGTCGAAGCGCGCAAATAAGCAACAATTTTACCCATAAATTTAGCCCGTTAACCCTTAACGTATTATTGAAATTAAAATAATACAAATTGGTATTGCATTTCAATCTATTTCGATTGTATATTTGAGATCTATTATAACGGTCGTTATTCAATAATCAAAATATATTGTCATATGCGCGCAAGTAATGAAAGACTTACCATTCTATCAGAAGCAGAACAAGCTGCCCTCTATGAGTTGCCCAATTTTGATGATGAGCAACGCTTGAACTATCAGAATCTTACGCCAGAAGAACAAACGTTGATGCATGCCAGATCTACTTTAGCGGCAAAAATTCACTGTGCACTACAAATTGGTTATTTTAAAGCAGTACACTTCTTTTTCCGTTTTGATTGGGAAGAAGTTACAGAAGATGTTGACTTCATACTAGAGCAATATTTTCCTGGAGAAGTATTTAAGCCTGAAGCCATTAATAAACACCAATACTATGCTCAATGCCAGATTATCGCTAAACATTTTAATTATCAATTGTGGTCCAAAGATTTTGAGCCTCTACTGTTTAGTCAAACTGAACTTGTCCTACGCAAAGACATTAGCCCTCAGTTTATTGTCATGGAACTATTGGCCTTTTTGCGAGAGAAAAAAATCCTGCGACCAGGCTACACTACGTTACAAACGATTATTAGCCAAGCATTAGTTATTGAAAGAAACCGACTTGCTTCATTAATTAAAACATCATTGTCTGAGGCAGATAAATTATCCTTGCACCATTTATTACAACAAGAAGAGACATTATCCGGCCTAGCAGAACTCAAGCGAGATGCCAAAGATTTTAAAGCCAGAATGATGGATATAGAACGCGATAAACTCGTTACAATAAAACCGTTGTACTTAATAGCAAAGTTATTGTTACCAATGCTTAAGTTATCCCAACAAAATATCACTTATTATGCAAGCCTTGTAAATTACTACAGCATTTATGAATTACGTGTAAAAATAAAGCCGGAGCAGTCTTACTTATATCTATTGTGCTATATCTGGCAACGCTATCGACAGTTGAATGACAATTTGATGGATGCCTTTTGCATCCATCTCAAGCAATTTGAAGATTTTCTAAAAACAAAATCGAAAGAGGCACATACTCAGTATGTAATGGAGCAACAAACAGAGTTTGGAACCATGCGCCGCTTAGCCCAGTTCTTTGTTGCCGATGAAGTTACAGACGACACACGATTTGGTGACGTACGACAAGAAGCCTTTACAAAAGTTATCTCCAAAGAAAAATTACAAGAGCAGATCAGTAATCTTGATGAAAAAGAGCTCACTGAAATCGATTTTTACTGGAAAACAATTGATCAACAGTTTCATCGTTACAAATTACACTTACGGCCCCTGTTGATGACGTTGGATTTCTCAAGTGTGATAGAGGACAGTCCTTGGCTCGTTGCTATAAATTGGTTAAAGAAGACATTTAACGCTGAGAAACAACTTAATCAATGGCCGATAGAAGATTGTCCTGAAAAAACGCTACCCAAACGATTGGTGTCTTACCTCATTAATACCAACACCAAAGGAAAACGGCGATTAAATGCAGATCGTTATGAGTTTTGGATTTATCGACAAATTAAAAAACGCATTAAATCAGGAAACCTTCATCTTGAAGACAGCGTACATAACCGCTCATTGCAACAAGAATTGCAGGAAGCCTTTGATAAAGGTGCATTGACAGCGCCTTTGGATATCCCTGCTTTAAAACAACCGATCCAACAATTACTAGATTTACGCTTTGCTGAACTTCATAAACAATGGGTGAGCTTCAATGATGCTTTCACACAAGGCAAGCTTAAGCATCTTCATTATGACGAAAAGACAAAAACCCTACATTTCAAAAAAATGAATGACAATCACGATGAAGAGCTTCAGCATCAGTTTTATGAGCAACTTCCATTGTGTGATATTGCTGATGTACTCCGATTTGTTAATGGATCCAGTCGTTACTCATTAGCATTTACGCATATCCAGCCACGCTACAGCAAAATATTTGTTAATGAAAATGGCTTAATTGCAACCATTATCGCGCAAGCATTAAATAACGGCAATCTCAATATGGCTGACATCTCGGATATCCCATACGATACGTTGCTTGATACCTATCAATCGCGTCTGCGGGTACGAACATTAAAGCAAGCAAATGACATCATTAGTGATGATATTTCTAAAATGCCAATATTCCCTTTATATTCGTTGGATATGATTTTGCTCTATGCTTCATTGGACGGACAAAAATATGAAGTGACAAGACCCACTATCAAGGCACGATATTCGAAAAAATATTATGGAAAAGGTAAAGGGGTTGTGGCCTATACCATGCTTTATAACCACATTCCGCTGCAAAGCGATTTGATTGGCGCGCATGATCACGAAAGTTATTATGCCTTTGATATTTGGTACAACAATACAAGCGGTATTACACCCAATGTGCTAACGGGCGATATGCATGTTATCAATAAAGGTAATTTTGCTATCATGGATTGGTTTGGTGGCAATCTTTATCCACGATTCACCAATCTTCAAACACAAACAAAACATTTGTATTGCGGTGACGATCCAAAACAATATAGCGATTGGACTATCCATCCTGTGGGGCAAATTAATCGTCAATTAATTGAGGAAGAATGGCCTAATATCATGCGCATTATCGCGGCGCTTGGTTTGAAAGAAATAAGCCAAAGCGTCTTGATTAAAAAATTGTGTACCTACACTACTGACAATCGCACGCGCAAAGCAATTTTTGAATACGACAAACTAATTCGTAGCATTTACACGCTTAAATATTTGCAAGATAGAAAAATGCAACGCGATATTCATCGCTCTCAAAATCGAATTGAATCCTACCACCAATTGCGTGCTGCGATTGCATCTGTTTATGGGAAAAAACAACTGATTGGCAGAGGTGATCGTGAGCTTGAGATCAGTAACCAATGCGGCCGTCTGATTGCTAATGCCATTATTCACTATAATTCCGCGATACTATCCAAACTGAAAATCAAATATGAAGCAGAAGGAAATCACAAAGCGTTGGCTAGATTAAAAAAAATTTCACCTGTGGCTTGGCGACACATCCATTTCCAAGGACATTTTATCTTCTCGAATAATGCCAAACTCATTGATCTGGATATTATTGTAAAGAATTTAATTTTACAAAGTAAAAAAGATAAAATAACAACTAAAAATAACCAGGATGTATATGATCTTACAGCATAGAAAGCAAAATAATGTTACTTCTTGGATAATTTTATGAAAAAAAATATAACAGAAAAGCCAGATCACATACCTTTATTGACTGATATTCAGCACCTTATTAATCAGGCTAGACAAAAAGTCGCGTTAGTAGTAAATGCCGAATTAACGATGTTATATTGGAAGGTTGGTTATCGTATCAATGTTGAAGTACTGAAAGATGAACGTGCGGAGTATGGTAAATCTATCATTGACGATCTAGCATGTAGCTTAACAATAGAATATGGTCGTTCATTTGAGGAAAAAAACTTGCGCCGGATGATTCAATTTGCCGAACTGTTTCCTGATGAAAAGATTGTCGCTGCACTGCGGCGACAATTAAGTTGGACTCATTTTAAGTCATTAATTCCATTAAAAGATCCGTTGAAGCGCGATTTTTATGCTGAAATGTGTCGTATTGAGCGATGGACTACGCGTACTTTAGAAAAACAGATCCAGTCGATGCTATTTGAACGCACAGCACTTTCCAAAAAACCTGAAGAATTAATTCGCCATGAAATTGAAGTCTTGCGTGAATCTGATAAAGTCAGTACCGATTTAATTTTAAAGGATCCCTATATTTTAGACTTTCTTGGTATGAAAGATCGATACCTTGAAAAGGACTTGGAAGATGCTATATTGCGCGAGATTGAGCGATTTCTATTGGAATTAGGCACAGGGTTCAGCTTTATAGCTCGACAAAAACGTATACAAATAGACCACCGTGATTATTACATTGATCTATTATTTTATAACCGGCGGCTTCGGAGAATTTGCGCTGTGGATTTGAAACTGGGAGAGTTTGACGCGGCCTACAAAGGACAAATGGAGTTGTATCTACGTTGGCTGGCAAAATATGAGCAAGAGCCTGGTGAAAATCCACCATTGGGGATCATCTTGTGCACTGGCAAAACGCATGAACAAATTGAACTGCTAGAATTGGATAAAAGTGGTATTCATGTTGCTGAGTATATCACAACGTTGCCATCCAAAGCCGAATTACAGAAAAAACTACATCAATCTATTGAATTTGCTCGTCAGAGGTTCGTAAACAAGGATTAATGAACAAAATTTATCCGGAAATTCCGGCGGTTAGCGGCCACAACCCCTAATAGGGATAAATGCGGGAAATTGGAGCCTAAACCATCTTCAACAATCAGGGCCTTGAGATGGGGGTGCTCGCGACGTAGGTCGGTCAATAAACGCTTGGCCGCATTGCGCTCACAAT
>JAPLRK010000006.1:0-2607 GCA_026399195.1 Legionellales bacterium | reverse complement strand
AGGGGGCAGATCGTGCTAACTGATAAGCTTTGCGCACGACTCCCTCAAAAATAGTAGTTTACGAAATGTTTTTTCAACTTGCACCTAACACCCTTTGTTTATTACAATTTTTTTATGTCCGGGAATTGCTGAAAGTATGAGGTCATAGGGTGGGTGCAACCGTACTGTTTAAATGCCAGTTATAGGTGAAGCTATTGATGGAGGATATTTTTTTGAGTTGGTGGCGTAACGGTTCATGGGCGTAGTTTGAAAGATGGTCAATGAGATCTTGTTCTCCACCCCCGAAATCATCCACATACCATTCAAAGATCTTTGATGCAATGAGCTTCCCCTCAATCACCTGAATGCCTCTCAATGAGTTGATGTAGTCCTCAGACGCTTGATTGAGTTGTTGATCGATGGTTTTTCCAAGAAATGCTTGCTTTGAGAGGTTTGCGGCGCCTAAAGTGCCGTCATTGAGGGCAAAATGGGTGCGAGGATCGTTAAAGATGGCTCTTATGATTCGATTTTGAATGTCATCTAATGAGAGTTGCACGCCTTGAATGGTGATGAGATTAGCGCCCCATGGGCCTACGTTGAATATGCCTGGGGAAATGTTAATTTCTTGTACCGAGTTAATGGGGTAGTAATCCGCGATGGTTTGAACCACTAAGGCATTATAAACGTTGAGCCAAAATGCGAGTTGTTCGTGACGATTGTATTGATTGATGTTTAATTGTGACATACCGGTGATGTAACTCCTCAGTTCAGCTAAATCGCTGTCCGTTAGATGTGAGTAATCTACAAGATGGATGCCCTCGTTGTTGGTTATCACCCGGTGCGTTAAAAAGTCTTGCCACTTTTGGTGTGAAATGACCTTTTGAGACAAAGGATTGTGAGCCTCCCATTTGGGCCATAAATTTTTATGAAAAGAGGCGATGGCGATTTGAGTCATCAACATGAAACAAAAGAATAGTTGCACCTGTGGTCTATACTTTAGAATCATGCCAGGTTCTCGAGCGTTGATCGATTTCGTAGGGCTGAGCTTATCGTATTGCTGTCAAGATACTCCAATTCGCCACCGCTTGGGATGCCATGAGCCAGTTGGGTTATTTTGATGGGGTGTGAGCGTAATAACTCAAGAATGACGTGTATGGTGGCTTGGCCTTCAATGGTTGGGCTCAACGCGAGGATCACTTCTTGGATGTTTTCACGTTGAATTAAGGCGTGTAGTTTGGGTAAATGGATATCATCAGGTCCGATGCCGTCAAGTGGAGATAACTTTCCCATTAATACGTAATAGTAGCCGTGATGACCATTGCTTTGTTCAATGGCAAGCACATCCGTGGGATTTTCAACGACGCAAAGGACAGATGGATCTCGGGTTTGATTTAGGCAAATCTTGCATAGATCTGAGGCGGTATGGTTATTACAGCGTTGGCAATGTTGAATGGTCAACATGGCCTCTTCCAAACATTTTGAGAGGTGCAATCCGCGCTGGCGTTGATGTTTCAACAAGTGAAAGACCATACGCTGCGCTGATTTTGGTCCAACACCTGGCAGACAGCGCAAAGCGTCTACCAAGCGAGTAATGACATCCATAGACAACTATTCTTTCCCATCTTCTTTCAGGAAATCTGTAGGAATGTTTAGGCCTGCTGTGAGTTGGCTGATTTTATCTTTAGAAGCTTTCTCAACTTTTCGCACAGCATCATTGAAAGCGGCGGCAGTGAGATCTTCAACCATTTCAATTTCTTCTTCCATCAGAGAAGGATTAAATTTGATACTTATCACATCGTGACGACCATTCATTTCAACACGAACCATTCCACCGCCAGATTCTCCGGTGACAATTAATACGGTCAATTGTTGTTGTGCTTCCTGCATGCGTTGTTGCATTTTTTGCGCTTCTTTCATCAGGTTGTTAAGATTTTGATTCATATCCATGTTTTACTCCAGTCATAAATTGCAAATAGTTTATCTATTATAGGTCATCTTTCAGCGGAGCAATAGAATTTTTCACCAATTCGGCTGAAAATTCTTCTTGTAACTGCTGAAAAAACAGATCACCCTGAAGTGATTCTTTTGCGGTATCCATCATTAATTTTTTAGATTTTTGCAGCTCTTGGTTTGGTGAAGAAAGGACTTCATCGGCAATGATGGTTAATTTCATCATTTTTTTATGATAAGTCGTTAAGGATTGTTCAATACGGCTGATGACAGCCTTGGTCAATAGGGATTGATGTCCCTTGGCAATACGTAACACAATGCCAGTATCCGATTGGCTCACCCATTCGGTATGATTCGCTGCACTCAGGGCCAAACCATTGAGGTTAAGTTGAAGGATGAGATTGCCCCAATCTAAGGCATCAGTTTGATGCGTGTCTTGGGGCGCGAGTACCTCACCATGGGTTTCTGGTGGCAAAGGGGTGGGTGAAGAAGGATGAGGCAACGAGCGTGTTTGATGAAGTAGGGGTGGGATGGATGTGACAGGTGCGGGTCGAAAGGCAACCATCCGTAATAAGGTCATTTCAAAGCCAATGGCGGGCGTTGGGGCAAGATGTAAGTCTTGGACACCTTTCAAAGCGATTTGATAAAACAGTTGAATATCCTCCCGAGAAAATAGTG
>JAPLRK010000072.1:32319-114997 GCA_026399195.1 Legionellales bacterium | reverse complement strand
GTGTTGCTAGGTCCTACCCTCGCGACCCCACCTCCAGACTTAGAACCCAGGTTTTTTAGTGCTCCACCTGAGGACTTACGATCAAAACCCTTACTTGTAGGGTCCGGGAATACTTTCCTGAGGGCGACTTAAGGATCGGGAGCGCAAAAACAGGAAGTTACTTCGCTCCCGAGCCTTAAATGTTATCAAGAAAATACGACTTCTCATCTATACTGCGTTCAGTATACACTGTAAGACGAGCTGTATGGCTCCAAAATAACAAGGAATGATCATGCCCACAGATTGGATCGTCTGGCCTATTTTCCTAGCACAATTTTTTACTTTTGCTCTTATTTTTTTGCCGAAATCAAGCTGTATTCTGGGGATATGGCCTCCCACCCTTATCTCAGTATTACTGATGCTCATTTGTGTCGCCATTCTTCTTTCTCTGTGGCATGACAGCACCGATGTTCTGCCTCTTTATTTTTAGATCAGGAGATTTCATGAAGAAATGGCAGGTGTTTCTGAACAAGTTCGAATTGATTGATACGATGATTGGTATCGTCGCTGTTTTTATCATTTTGAACGCGGCTTTATTCATGCAACTTTACTATCATGAAGCGCCTTGCCCACTGTGTTTATTACAACGGGCCGCGTTCATTAATATAGGCTTGGCACTATTGATGAATGTGAGGTATAGAAACCGTGTACTTCATTGGGCTATGGTTATTGTGAGTGCAGTGGTGGGCGCCGCGGTGAGTCTTAGACAAATTTTACTTCACATCAATGACCCAACAGGTTTTGGAGATCCGGTGTTGGGGCTGCATTTATACACTTGGAGTTTCATTGGGTTTTCTATAGCGATGGTGGGGGCAACCTTAATGCTTGTGATTTATCCTGAAAATCAGATCCATGAGTGTTGACCTTTTAATTAATGAACAATTGTTGAGCGCTACATTGAAAAGTACGGTCCATTGACTTTTTTTATTGACCTGGTGGATTGCTGATAGTATCATCTCCGCTCTGTCCTTGAGACGGGTTCACGGGGTGTAGCGCAGCCTGGTAGCGCGCCTGCTTTGGGAGCAGGATGTCGGGAGTTCGAATCTCTCCACCCCGACCAATTTAATCGTGGTCATATTGCGCCCGTAGCTCATCTGGATAGAGCATCGGCCTTCTAAGCCGAGGGTAGCAGGTTCGAGTCCTGCCGGGCGTACCAAACGCCAAAATAGTTAGGATCGGAAGATATGATGTTGCCGATCCACAGTAAATATGGTGGACGTAGCTCAGCTGGTAGAGCCCCGGGTTGTGATCCCGGTTGTCGTGGGTTCGAGCCCCATCGTTCACCCCACATTATCCATCGATAGCGAAAGTGGCGGAATTGGTAGACGCGCTGGATTTAGGTTCCAGTAGGGTAACCTGTGAGAGTTCGAGTCTCTCCTTTCGCACCATTACTATAGATGACTCATTTCAAGAGGTGAATACATGCAAGTTTCTGTCGAGACTTTGAAGGGATTGGAACGCAAGCTGTCGGTTTCCGTACCTACCCATAAAATAGAGGAAGAGGTCAATCAACGACTTCAAAATCTTGCTCGAAAAGTGAAAGTAGATGGTTTTCGCCCGGGGAAAGTGCCACTCAGTGTGGTAGCTAAGCGATTTTCAGACACTGTGCGACAAGAAGTTGCAAGAGAAATGGTTCAATCCACCTTGTTTGAGGCCCTAAAGTCCAATAAATTAGTCCCAGCTGGTTCCCCTTTTGTAGAGCCAGAGGATTTGGAATTGGGTAAAGATTTCAAATATAGTGCTGTTTTTGAAGTATATCCTGAGATCAACATCCAGGAATTAAACCAAGCCGAAGTCGAAATGATTGAGGCTACTGTGAAAGACGCTGATGTGAAGCAGATGATCGATACACTTCGCGATCAAAATAAAAATTGGACTGAAGTCACACGTGTTGTATCGATGGGTGATAAAGTATTTATCGATTTTGAAGGGTTACTGGGAAATGAACCTTTTGAAGGCGGAAAAGCAGAAGCCTTCGAATTGGTGCTGGGCTCAGGATCGATGATTCCAGGATTTGAAGATGGTTTGGTGGGTGCCACCCCCAATCAAGAGACTGAAATCACAGTGACTTTCCCTAAAGATTACAACCACCCAGATCTTGCCGGTAAAGAAGCCTTATTCAAAGTAGTCGTTAAAAAAGTACTGGAAGGCCAACGACCTGAATTGGATGCATCATTCGCCGAGAAATTTAATATTTCGGAAGGTGGGATTGAAGCATTGACCAAAGACATCAAACAAAATATGTGTCGTGAACTGACGCGACGGATCAGCTCGTTGAATCGTGATGCCTCATTTGATAAGTTGTTGGAGTTGAATCCATTTGATCTACCGGTGGCTCTGATTGATCAGGAAATTGAGCATCTGAAACATGAGATGTATCATCGAGTTTTTGGGCATGACCATTCAGATCATGAAAAAATCCCTGATTTCCCACGCAATTTGTTTGAAGATCAAGCAAGACGTCGTGTTCATTTAGGTCTACTCTTTTCCGAGTATGTTAAAAAGCATGAGTTGACGGCTCAGCCGGATAGAGTGGATGCTATGATTGAATTGTTTGCAAGTGCCTATGAAAGTCCTGACGAACTACGGACTTGGTATAAAGGAAACAAAGAGCGTCTGGCTGAAATTGAAGCGCTTGTCCTGGAAGAAGTGGTCGCAGAAAAAATTCGAGAAGATGCCAAGGTTAAGAAAGTGAAAAAAGACTATGAAGCGGTAATGAACCCTAAAAAGGAACATGGAGCGTGAGCATGCTGAGAGATGACGTGATTAGAAATGCGGGTGGACTTGTACCAATGGTCATCGAACAAACTTCTCGTGGGGAACGTTCGTACGATATTTACTCAAGACTTTTGAAAGAACGTATCATTTTTTTGTTAGGCGAAGTTGAAGACCACATGGCGAATCTTGTGGTCGCGCAGTTGTTGTTTTTAGAATCTGAAAACCCAGAAAAAGACATTTCTCTTTATATCAATTCCCCGGGCGGGGTTGTGACAGCTGGGCTTGCAATTTATGATACCATGCAGTTTATTAAGCCAGATGTGAGCACCTTGTGTATTGGACAAGCAGCCAGTGCCGCAGCACTGTTGTTGTGTGCTGGCGCGAGTGGGAAGCGTTTTTGTCTCCCCAACTCAAGAGTGATGATTCACCAACCTTTGGGTGGGTATCGCGGTCAAGCGACGGACATTGAGATACATGCCCGTGAAACCATGGCCATTCGCGAGCGTTTGAACTGCATCATGGGTAAACACACGAACAAATCTCCAGAGCAAATCATGCGTGATACAGAGCGGGATAATTTCATGAGCGCTGAAGCTGCTACTGAATATGGATTGGTTGATAAGGTATTATTTGACCGTGACGCGATGGTAGCTGGGTAGAGGTTTCCACCAGCTCCTATGTGTTCTACGACGGCATCGATGCCAGCCCTGGCTTCCTCAGACGCGATCCTTACTATGGCCAGGGCGATCGCATTAAAACGCCTAATATATGCACAGAAAATCCGAGCCGTGACCGTCAGGGAGCGGAAATGTTCAAAGCATCCATCAGAGGGCGCGTAATTTTCGCTCCCCAACGGTCACTGCTCGGATCGATTGATTTAAATTCGCGCATAAACATGCTCGAAATTTTAATGCAGTTGCCCTGTACTCCGGCGGAGACACCTATCTATACAGCAGAAAATTCAGTACAATTCTACTTCATGCGTAACGTCAACAGCCTTTTCTAAGATAAACCTTGTAAATTTGAAAATGGCCCATATATCTATCTTTTAAGTGTTACGTATTAGTCAATTAAGAGGGGTTTCTAGATGAGCAAAGGTGGTATGCGAGACGGAAAAAAGGTTTTGTATTGTTCTTTTTGTGGCAAAAATCAAAATGAAGTGAAAAAATTGATTGCAGGCCCGTCTGTTTTCGTTTGTGATGAGTGCGTAGAATTATGCAACGACATCATCCGCGAAGAAGCACCTGTTGCGCCACTTGAAACAGCTTTCAAGTTGGCTACCCCAAAAGAAATTTCAGCATTTCTTGATGAATATGTGATTGGACAACCCCATGCAAAAAAAGTGCTCTCTGTTGCTGTTTATAATCATTATAAGCGAATGAATCATAAAACAGAGAATGGCATTGAGCTTGGTAAAAGTAATATTTTACTGATAGGGCCCACAGGTAGTGGCAAGACTTTATTGGCACAAACGCTTGCTAGATTTTTAAATGTACCCTTCACCATGGCCGATGCAACAACTTTGACGGAAGCAGGTTACGTGGGTGAAGACGTAGAAAACATCATTCAAAAGCTGCTTCAAAAATGTGACTATGACATCGATAAGGCGCAACAAGGGATTGTGTATATCGATGAAATCGATAAAATTTCTCGTAAATCAGATAACCCATCCATCACACGTGACGTCTCAGGGGAGGGTGTTCAACAGGCTCTGTTGAAGTTGATTGAAGGCACAATTGCTTCAGTCCCGCCGCAAGGGGGGAGAAAACATCCCCAACAAGAGTTTTTACAAGTCGATACCTCTAATATTTTGTTCATTTGTGGGGGTGCATTTGCAGGGCTTGATAAGGTGATTCGCGAACGTTCCGATCGCTCCGGCATTGGATTTTCAGCGCAGTTGAAAACCAAAAAAGAATCAGCTGATTTTGAAAGGATTTTGGAGTCGCTTGAATCTGATGACTTGGTGAAGTATGGTCTCATTCCTGAATTTGTAGGCCGATTACCGGTTGTGACCACCTTGCATGAATTAGATGAGGCGGCATTGATTCAAATCCTAACCCAGCCTAAAAATGCATTAACCAAACAATTTCATGCTTTGTTTCAAATGGAAGGGGTGGACTTAGAGTTTCGTGAGGAGGCATTGACTTTGATTGCTAAGAAAGCGCTCGCACGAAAAATAGGTGCTCGCGGTTTGCGTGCGACGCTCGAGAATATTCTTTTGGACACCATGTATGAATTGCCTTCAATGGAAGGGGTGAGCAAAGTGGTTGTGGATGAAAATGTTGTCAATAACACCTCAAAACCTCTTTTGATATATGAGGCGATGGATTCTAAGCAGATAGCTGCTGGTGGTCAAGAATAAAACCTAAGGACTATTGATGTCAAAAGTAAACGAGTTGGTCATCACAGAAAAGCCAGCATCACCCCGCATCCCTGTGTTGCCGTTGAGAGATGTGGTGATTTATCCTCACATGGTTATCCCTCTTTTTGTGGGACGTGAAAAATCAATCAAAGCACTGGAAGCTGCGATGGTTGATGAAAAACAAATATTTTTAGTCGCCCAACGAAAATCATCAAACGATGATCCAGATCCCACTGATCTGTTTGAGGTGGGAACGTTATCTAGTGTGTTGCAATTGTTGAAATTGCCCGATGGGACAGTGAAAGTACTTGTTGAGGGTGAGCAACGTGCCAAAGTGGTGTCTTATTCGGTTGAGGCCGGGTATATGGCTGCTGTGTTAGAGAATATGTCAGAGATCAATGAGTCTCATAAGCCCAAAGACATCGAAATCATCATGCGTTCGCTCATGTCTCAATTTGAACAGTACATCAAACTCAATAAAAAAATCCCACCAGAAATTTTGAGCTCGTTAGCAAGCATCGACGAGCCAGGTCGACTCGCGGATACTATTGCCGCGCATTTGAGCCTTAAGATTGAAGATAAGCAGGATTTATTAGAGTGTCTGGATGTTGGAACGCGTCTAGAACATCTCATGGCCTTCATTGAAAGTGAAATTGACTTATTACAAGTCGAAAAGCGCGTGCGTGGCCGAGTGAAGCGCCAAATGGAAAAAAGTCAGCGTGAATATTATTTGAACGAGCAAATGAAGGCGATTCAAAAAGAGCTTGGCGAAATCACGGAAGAAGGCACTGAAATTGAGCAATTAGAGCAAGCCATTCATAAAGCAGGGATGTCGAAGGAGGCCAAAGATAAATCACTGGCTGAATTGCACAAACTAAAGATGATGCCACCGATGTCTGCGGAAGCAACGGTGCTTCGTAATTATTTGGATTGGATGCTGGCAGTTCCTTGGAAGAAGAAAAATAAAATTCGTTTCGATTTGATGAAAGCCGAACAAATGCTCGACAAAGATCATTATGGCTTGGAAAAAGTAAAGGAACGGATCCTTGAGTATCTGGCCGTTCAACAACGAGTCAAGCGTTTGAAAGGACCTATTATTTGTCTCGTGGGCCCACCTGGGGTTGGCAAGACATCATTGGGTCAATCTATCGCGAATGCAACAGGTAGAACATTTATTCGTTCAAAAACCCACTTATTATGTTGGATGAAGTGGATAAAATGGCCATGGATTTTCGGGGTGATCCAGCCTCCGCTTTGTTGGAGGTGCTTGATCCTGAGCAAAATCATACGTTCAGCGATCACTATTTAGAAGTCAACTATGATTTGAGTGATGTGATGTTCATAGCGACCGCCAACTCCCTTGAAATTCCTGCGCCTCTTTTGGATAGGATGGAAGTGATAAGGCTCGCGGGATATACCGAAGATGAGAAAATTCATATTGCTGAAAATTACCTTGTACCCAAACAACTAACCTTGAACGGTTTAAAAACCGAAGAAATTGAAGTGAATCGCACGGCTCTCCACGACATCGTGCGCCATTATACGCGTGAGGCGGGTGTTCGGAACTTAGAGCGTGATATTGCGCATATTTGCCGCAAGGTGGTGAAAGATATCGTGACCAGCAAACGGGTTAAAAAAATCACGGTCACTCGTACGAACATCGAAAAATATTTAGGGGTCAAAAAATTTCGTTATGGTCTCGCTGAGAATTATGATCAAATAGGTCAAGTGACAGGGCTGGCGTGGACCAGTGTTGGGGGTGAGTTGCTCACCATCGAAGCGTCCATGATGCAGGGCAAGGGTAAAACGCTGCATACGGGGCAATTGGGTGAGGTCATGCAGGAATCAATTCATGCTGCGATGACCGTGGTTCGCAGTCGCGCCAAAAGTTTTGGCATTCCCGCGGATTTTTATGAAAAAAATGATTTTCATGTCCATGTGCCTGAGGGGGCGACGCCAAAAGATGGTCCAAGTGCTGGTATTGGCATGTGTACAGCGTTGGTTTCTGCCATCACGCAGATCCCTGTGAAAGCAGATGTCGCGATGACGGGTGAGATCACCTTACGGGGACAACTTCTTCCTATTGGGGGATTGAAAGAGAAGCTACTTGCGGCTCATCGGGGAGGGATCAAGCATGTGATTATTCCTGAGGAGAACCAAAAGGACTTGACTGAAATTCCAGAGAATGTGTTAAGAAAATTAACCATTCATCCTGTGAAGACCATTGAGCAGGTTTTGGAACTGGCGCTACAGCGCAGCCCATTGGTCGTTAGTCCAGAAATGATGCAAGATTTGCCTGAACCAACCACGAGTATGGGAAAAAAAGTAAATAATGATTTACATGCCTAATAATAAAAGGTATATTCTCGACGATGCCCGCTACTGGCGTGGTGTCAGGGATGTAATAGCTTGACTAGGGTTGATTTACCTGATGTAATTAAGCCCGGTAAGGATGAATAACCGCTAAGGGGAAAAGATGAATAAGAGTGAATTGGTTGAAGCAATTGCAAATGGTTCTGGAGTCACAAAGGCTGATGCGAACAGAGTGCTTGATACCTTTATGGCTACTGTCACTGACACACTGAGAAGTGGCGATCAAGTGGTTTTACCAGGATTCGGATCTTTTTCAACAGGTAACCGTTCAGCGCGAACAGGTCGCAATCCACAAACTGGACAAACAATACAGATTAAAGCTTCACGTGTTGCGAAATTTAAGGCTGGCAAGTCTTTGAAAGAAGCTGTACAAGAAGCATAATTCCCTGGGTGCTTAGCTCAGCTGGGAGAGCATCGCCCTTACAAGGCGAGGGTCGCAGGTTCGATCCCTGCAGCACCCACCATGAATTGGAGTGGTAGTTCAGTTGGTTAGAATACCGGCCTGTCACGCCGGGGGTCGCGGGTTCGAACCCCGTCCACTCCGCCAGCATAGCGCGCCTTAGGGCGCGTTTTTTTTAAATCATAAGTAGATTGAGCCTTGGCCCAACAAAATACGCTGTGCTACGACTTGTGTTGGGCCAAGGCCCAACCTATAACCCCACAATGACGCCATCAAAGGATTTTCTAAAAAAATGTCTCTACCTGGAAGAGGGCAGCATTGTTCCTACAACCCAAATGTGATATTTTATCCAACATTCATGAAAGCCTGGTCTTCGGGTATACTCATTTTGGAACTTCATACATGCTGCAAAAGCTAAACGAACGAATACAGGGTGTTGTTGCTTGGGTTGTTATCATTCTTATTGCCGTCACGTTCACGCTCTTTGGTATTGATTATTATCTTCAATCCCATCAAGACGCATTGGCGGAGGTCGAAGTGAATGGACAGGGCATCACCAAACAAGCGTTTGAGGTGAACTATCGTAGAACACGTCAAATGCGAGATCCCACTTTGTTAACGGCAGCGCTTGAAGCCCAATTGAAACAGCAAGTATTGGACGATATGATCTCTCATGTGGTTAATACTGAAGCGGCCCATTCTAGTGGCTTTGAGGTGAATGCAGCTCAGGCAAATGCCGCTATCTTAAATATCCCACAGTTTCAGCAAGATGGTCATTTTTCTACAAATCGTTATCAGCAAGCCTTAAATGGGGCGATGTTTACCCCGGAGTCGTTTCAAAAAGAAGTGCAACAAGGGATGTTATTGAATCAACAACGATTTGTATTTATTGGGACAGCCTTTGCGTTGCCTAGTGATCTAGATCAATTTGTGAAATTGTACCTACAAACGAGAGATTATGATTATTTGACCATTTCTTCTTCTCGTTTCCTCAAACAAGTGGAAGTGACACCTCAAGAGATCGCCGCATACTATCAAAAACATCTCTCTGAATTTCTTTCAGAAGAGAAGGTAAGTATTGGCTATCTGCGATTATCTATGGCGGACATCAAGGCCTCGATTCATACATCCGATGCACAAATCAAACGTTATTATGAAGACAATCAAAGCAACTACTATACGCCTGCATCATGGCAGGTGGCCCATCTTCTTTTTGCTCTTCCGAAAGATATTTCTACTGAAGATGACGCTCGAGTGAAACAGCATGCCACTGAAACCTATCAGTTGCTGCTAAAAAATCCAGAGCGATTTGCAGAGGAAGTAAAAGCACGTTCGGATGATAAAATCTCAGCTTTAAAAGGTGGGGTTTTACCGTGGATTGTGGCTGGACAAACCGCATATGATAAAGAGTTGGTGAAATTAACGGTGGTTGGTCAAATCTCTCCCCCCATCAAATCAGCTCATGGTTATGAACTCTTTAAGCTCATCGCCTACAAACCCGCTGCAGTTAAGCCTTTAGATCAAGTAAAAGGCGCGATTCAAGAACAACTTTTGGTCGATACCGCGCAGGCGAAATATGCAGAGATGTTAGAGAAATTGTCAGACTTGAGTTATCAAACGCCTGATTCTCTAACGCCTGTGTCCGAAGCACTGAAACTGCCTATTCAAGAATCAAGCTCATTTTCTCGAAAGGGTGGGGATAGTGAATTAACCAAAACCAAACCTGTTATTTTGGTGGCATTTGGGCGTGATGTGATGACTTTGGGGAATAACAGTGACCCTATACCGATGGGTAATGAAAGTGTTGTGGTGATTCGAGTCAATAAACATTGGCCGGCCGCACAGAGAACATTGGCTGAGGTTGCTCCTCTCATCAAGGAAAAGTTGGTACAAACAAGGGCTACAGACGCTGCGATGATATTAGGCAAAGAGTTGCTTCATGCCAGTGGACCCGCCGAATTGAACCGACTCGTCACACAGAACCAGCTCAAGTGGCAGTCAGTAACCGCTGTGCCGAGAGATTCTGATGTGCTTCACGAGTCTATCAATGAAACGGCATTTCGATTAGCGAGAATAGGTGCTGAGGATGGGCGTAGTTTAGATAATGGCGACTTTGTGTTAGTCCAATTAAAGAAAATTAATGACGGTAAATTGGGTGCGTTGGATAAAGAGCAAGTCGCAAGCATTACCCAACAAATTGAAACGAACTATGGGATGATGGATTATGATTTGTATGTCAATGATCTCAGAAATATGGCGCAAATCGTCAAGCATTAGCGTTTGGACCCCTAAGGGATAAACCCGAAGGATCGCGCCCGATCCTAACTTCCTTCCTTATTCCCTTCCCCCCAGACATGGGGAGAAGGGAATAAGGAAGGAAGTTATTTAAATTAAGGTCGGTTACATGGATATAAAGCAAGCTCCTTCATGACAAATCGTTAAATCACCTAAAGGGTACAGTGCCTTTGGTGCCTCATAGTCTGCCTACTAAACTTGAATGGGATAATGCCGTAGTTAACAGTCTATCACGTGCCGACTTTTTGTTAGGTAAACTGGCACGTGAAGGCCGTCAGTTACCTAAATCAGTTTGAAGCCATCCATCCCTTTTTAGATGGAAATGGGCGTGTAGGACGACTCTTGATTACACTACTTCTAGTTGAACAAAAAATGCTGCCTTCGCCCTTATTATATTTGTCTGCCTTTTCTGAAGCGACACGCGATGAATATTATAAACAGCGACTTAATCGGCATTCCTTCAGATATTGGAGTCTGGACAGAATTGCATGCAAAAAGACGCATGCAACTCTGTCCAAATAATTTTAGATCTGATGTGTTTTTAGATGCCAATGGCCGCGCACAGTATAGTAATGATCAAACCGAAATGGATAAAGCTCAAATTTCTTGGACAGAAAGACATGAGGCCCTCTTCATGTCTTTCTGTCCAGGAGACCAGACTGTTATCTCCTGTTATCCTATGGTATGCGTTGCCAAGAGCTCACGCATTTTTGCTTTGATCATATCAATAGCGATGCGATTTTCGCCTCCTCGAGGCACGATCAAGTCAGCATAACGACTGGATGGTTCGATGAATTGCAAATACATGGGGCGAACTGTGGTTTCGTATTGATGAAGAACAGATTCAAAAGAGCGGTGACGTTCTACCACATCCCGCATCAATCGACGGCTTAAGCAGACATCCAGAGGAGCTGACATAAAAATACGGATGTCCATGAGTTCGCGCAATATCTGATCGGTGAACAATAAGATACCTTCCAAGACAATGATGGTGTGGCGCCCAATAGCGCGTGCTTCAGGGCTTCGGATGTGTTTGGCGTGTGAGTAGATGGGAATGTCTACGGAGCTCCCTTGTTGAAGCTTTTGTAAGTGTTCACATAACAACGCATGGTCAAAGGAGTCCGGATGGTCATAGTTGATTTTTTCACGCGCTGCAAAAGGGAGATGGCTATTGTCTTTATAATAAGCATCCTCAGAAATAACAACGACTTGATCGGAGCCTAATTCATTGACAATCGTATTCGCCAACAAACTTTTACCGGAAGCAGAAGGGCCGGCAATCCCAATGATGATGGCTTGTTTGCTCATAAGATCACACTGTAAAAGTTTGTGCAAATAGTATAGGCTTTTGAAGTTAGTTTCAAGAGCTCGTAACAGGGCGCAGAGATTCTGGGCGAACCCATTTATGTCCGTGTAGAACCTTCATGTGATCAAAAAAAATCATTTATGGCCTAGCTGGTTAAAAAAACCTCATCTATCACAGTTCACCTCACACTAAATAACGCTTGTTTCTGCACAAAAAACAACCTTAAAAATACTCAGACGTAGGGTAATAGTATGGACTCCGCCACCTATCGAAAGGCTTCTATTGCTGGACTACGGGATGGTGGTGAATTCTCAGACGTTGATAACTTGGGGGTGAAAGGTGAGTAGATCCGGCGGATCTACTCATTTATGGACGGTTATGCGCAGAGATTCACTTGCGTCGCTTCATCCACAGTCTTTGGTTTTGGTAATGAGCCTGTGAAGAAAGTGGGGCTTGAAGAAATACCTGAAGAGCGATGGGTAGTCGCTTCTTTTGAGATCCCTTTTTGTGATGAAGGTCTGGCTACTGGTGGGATGGAATTAGTTAGCCTGTCTTTAACATCATGACTTTCAGCAACTTCTGTACCATTTGAAGGTGAGCTGCTGTAAGCCTTAACCAGTGCTTTTGTGCCTTGACCTAACAATCCGCCTAAGATCCAAAAAGGTGACAAAAGGACTCCGGTGATGCCCCGCACGATTTTCTTGAACGTGGAGTCATCTGGATTGTAAAGATTATCCTTCACTAGATCAGAGAACCCTTTGTTGTGGCTATAAGTACTCTTTGCAGCAGATCCTAAAGCATATAAACCTATGGCGCTATAAGCAATCAGAGGTCCAAAGGTAATGAATGGGGCCGTGATAAAGAGTGTGATGGCAACAGCTGCAAGAGCATTGGCGAGTGTGTTTGAGCGCGTGAGATATTCCAAAGCACCAAAACAGATGAGGAAAGGCGAGCCAAGAAGGACCCCAACACACATCAGTCCAATGCCTAGTTTTGCTTGTTGATTATCGAACATTTGAAAGTTCCTTTGATTGATTAAAGGACAAATGTATCACAGAAAGCTTAAGTATTTATTAAGAAGCATCTCAAGCACGTGCACCACTTCATCAAATAACTTGCAAGAAGTCTCCTTATACGCCCCTGAGGGTACCTTCTCCCCATGTCTTGGGAGAAGGGAATAAGGAAGGAAGTTATTTCGCTCCCGATCCTTATTCAGAAGACTTTAAACAGATAGACATGAAAAGGGCCTCATGTCTATCTGTTTAAGAAATGTAACGATATTTACGGAGTGACAGAAAGTGCTCCTGTGATGCCGCCTGGACAAAAGACCACATCAAAGTCCATCTTCACGACAGTCTTTTGTGCAGCATCTGAGGTAAAGCATCTGAAGGATCCTGAGTGGTCATCGTATGGATAGGAATAAGCTGTGGGACAACTGGTTTTCATCCATAGTATCGAGTACAAAGGTGAAGGAACCAAAGAAGAGCCTGCGATCCAGTCCGTATTGATCTCATTGGGTACCGCCGCATTCTTATCCTGGGCCGTTAGATAGGGGGTTTGATTCCAATTTCTAGCACCACAACATAAATTAGAGGGAGTTGCCGTGCTGGGATAGCAAGAACCCAGTTGGTCTGGATTAGGCCCCGCAGGGGTGTTGCAACTATAAATATCATAGTTTAATGGGGTTCCATTCGGGTATGAATTGGTTCCTGTGTAGGGAAGTTGACAATTAAAGGCTGTGTTGGGTGTGGTGAAACCACTGGCGTAGGTGACGGAGCCTCCACAGGATTGATTAATTGTCCAATAGCCCAACAGCTTACCACAGGCCATGACGACAGGTTGACCTGGAGTATCTCCAGTATAAGCCATACCACAGACTTCACCAGGAACCGAACATGCATCAGCACAGTCGTTGTTTAAGACGTCGTCAGTCACAAAGTTAAAATACTTGGGATCCATGTTTTGATCGGAGGGCACAATAAAATCCCATCCGCAGTTGCCCAGCGTCTCGATTGTTGATGATACGGGTGGTGGGGGTTGAATGGGTGCACCAGCGCCTTTGCAGTAAAACGGTGTTGCGGCAAAGGGTGGTTTCGTAGAGTTAGCTGGCCCTAGACCTTTGAACTCAACGGGGATATTAATCCCATTGATGAGCGATACGTCATATGTCCCTTCATAATAGGGCTGGACTGAACTGACTGTACTGAAAAAATCCTCCTCAATGCGGGTGAAAGGAGAGGTACCATCACCAACACACTGCCCTGCAGTAGGTCCCGTTGAAAGCGAATGGCAATCTCCTGTGTCGCAGATAAAAAGACCTCCGCTGACTCTGCAGCCTGTTCTTGGGAAAAATTCGCCTAAATAAGTGCCTGGAATAGTCAGAGACTTGACTATGGGTGCCTTGCCTGGAGCTTGCGCGCCTAGCAGATAGCTATCGGTGGTTGTTGGGGTAGGTGTTGGGTCCATAACCTCCGGATTAGATGAATTTTCAACACCATACCATACTGGGAAGGGGCATTGGTTGATGAAATGGATGGTATGAGTGTAAGCAGGTGTACTCACAGGTGCGCTTGTTGAAGCGCTGATGGTGGGGCCAGTGCTGGGTAACACTTCGGCAGTAACTGTCATTGAACTAGTTGCAGCTTTTGGAATGACAGAGGCCATGACGACGCAGTTGGATTGAGCTGCCAGTGTTGCTTCACAAACAGGGATCTGAGGCGTTGTGACAGGTGCTGTAGGTGAAGTAGTCACCGTTGCATCACCGCCTGAAGCCGTGACATGGACGGCCCCCAAACCGACAGAGGTGGGGCATTCGTTTTCGATATTAAAAACAACGATGTTATCCGCATATTGGTAAGTGGTGTTTGGTAGCGGTAAGAGAACACTGGCATGAACAACGCATCCAGAGTGACTTTGAACGATGGTAGAGGCTTGTGGGGTCGCCGTTACCGTTGTAGGGCTGGTACATGTCATGTGTCCATAGATGGTGAGGAGCCCGGGTACCGTGCTTGATGCTGTACCATTCTCTTGACATGACTTACCAATACCCAGTGAGCTTCCACAAGGAGGTGTTCCAGGTGTGCTGGTTAGAGAGGCTGCAACACCTGTACTTGTGAAGTCAGATACACTGCAACCTGAAAGAGGGGTCTGACCCTTATTTTGAAAAATTGCAGTATAGTTCACCGTATTGTCGGTGTAAAAGGTAGAAGGTAAGCCATTAATTTGACCACTCAAGATTGTTCCTGAAGGTTCTCCTGTACCCACAGCGGATAAAGTGGTTAAAGGAATGCGGTTGTGGTGATAACCATAGGTCAATTGAAAGGTTGACAATCCTTCAGCGGTGGGATTAAACCCGACAGAGATGGTGCAACTTGCATTAGGGGCAAGGGAAGTGTTTTTACAGTCATCTATGACGTTAAAAGATCCGCCGGTCATAGCGTATTGCGTGACCAGTACGGCAGGAAGCGGGAGCTTGTTTGTGAGGGTATAAATTACCGCCGACTGATGACCTACTTGAGTTGGTGGGAAGCCTGTGCGTGGGTTAAGGGACCAGGACACAGGATCAGAAGCCGCCATCACTCCAAACGACCAATAAATGCCCATAAAAAACATCAACGTTGCGCGTACTTTCATCTCAAATCCTTATTTTGGTGGTTCGATCTCACTTCCCTTGATACTTCGGCGACATGTCATCAAAGTAATAAGTCAGCCCTGCGGTGACCATATTTCCTTGTAAATTGCCTAAACTGAGCCTATCTGCAGACCATGTTGTAAGTCCTGGACCTGATTTGATAGCACCAAAATATTGGTAATCATATCCTACTGAGACAGACCATTGTGATGTCACGGCGAAATCTACGCCAAGCCCTAGATTGTACGTGAAGCTTGTTTGTGAATTGCTTTGAAATGCGGGGCTGATGCGTGGGGTTACGCCAGAGAGCGCTGTTTCATTGAAATCGCTCGTATGGTTTATTGCAGCTCCTACGCCAACATCAAAAAACGGTGTGAAGCGGCCATATTGAAACAAATCAATTTTTGAGTAGAGTGAAATGAGGTTTGAATCCACATTCCAAGTGTAGTTGTAATTAGCAAATTGGGGTAAAGAATATTGCGTGACCACGCCGTTTAACGACGCATTGAAAAAATGTTGATATCGAAGCGCTAAAGAGTAGGCAGGTATCCATTCCCCTTGGTGTCGCCATTGATACCCACCAAGCACGGCTATGACACCACTCGTTTGATTCCCATTCACGGAATAGTGATCAACGTTTAAGGGTGGGGGATAGGGGGAGCCATTGCTGACAGTCATTGAATCAGAACTATTCGTCCACAAAGCCCCTCCTTGAATCGTCGCAAACCATCCAGAGGCCGGTCCCATGGTTAGGGCTGGCGCTGTAGGTGTGCTTGTGGCATTCGCGGAAACGATGGTAGAGAATAAGGCAGGCAATATCAATTTCAAGTGTTTGGTTTGTTCTTTCATTTCAGGATCCTTCCAGGCTCATGAGCTTAGGGTTAGCGAAAACAGTCGCTAAAAAATTTCTCCAAACTAAAGCTACCATAACCTAGAATAAATGCAATCAAAAAATGACATGCCAGCAGTTTTGCTGTGTGTCTTTTTGTCTCACATATGCGGTCTCCCGATTAGCCATCCCTGGATTTTATCTAGGGTACCCAAAAACATAAGCTTTGCTGAGAAGGTCATCGCGTCCATACCTGCTTTTGTAAAACCCATCCCTTTCGCTATTTCCTCAGCCTTAGCTAGGGCAGCACCTTCTAGTATTTTCATCATAATCTCTTAATCGTAAATAAAATCCAGTTTCATTTCCATTATAGACTACTTCCACAGAACTTTTATTTTGCTACGACATTTGGTATGACATTTCTCGAGAAATGGATCCCGGCCTACGCCGGGATGACGGTCATGAGCATTCGTATTTACAAGACGAGGCACTAGTCCGCTTGGCGCAATTGTGGAAATAAAATCACATCGCGAATGGAAGCTGAATTGGTGAACAACATTACCAAGCGATCAATTCCAATTCCTTCTCCTGCCGTGGGGGGCATGCCATATTCCAAAGCTTCGATGTAATCGCTGTCAAAATGCATCGCCTCTAGATCGCCTGCATCTTTTTCAGCCACTTGTTTTTGAAAGCGTGCGGCTTGATCTTCCGCGTCATTTAATTCTGAAAATCCATTGGCAATTTCACGACCCATCATGAAAAACTCAAAACGATCAGTGACCTCTGGATTTTCTTCAGAGCGTCTGGCCAATGGGGATACCTCTGTGGGGTATGCGGTGATGAAGGTTGGCTGAATTAATTGGTCTTCCACCGTTTCTTCAAACAAAAATAGATGCAATTTACCCAGCAGATCGACCGGCTTATAGGCGATATGTAGGCGATCTAATACCCCTCGACATCTTTCCAACGTGTCTATCTCTGATGCCTTCAGTTTGGGATGATGCTGCAAAATGGCCTCTTTCATCGTCAATTGTGCAAAAGGTTTATCTAAATCAAGCGTGGTGCCTTGATATTGAATTTGTCGACTTCCTAAGACCTCATCGGCTAAATGACGTAGTAGCAATTCTGTAAACCCCATCAGATCACGGTAATCAGCGTAGGCTTGATAAAATTCCATCATGGTGAATTCAGGATTATGGCGGGTGGAAATCCCCTCATTGCGAAAATTACGGTTGATCTCATAAACGCGCTCAAATCCGCCCACCACCAGACGTTTTAAATACAGCTCAGGGGCAATACGCAAGAACATGTCCATGTTCAAGGTGTTATGGTGCGTTTTAAATGGTCTTGCCACAGCCCCCCCTGGAATGGGATGCATCATAGGCGTTTCTACCTCTAAAAATTGATGATTGTCCATGAATTGCCGACAGGATTTGATGAGCTTTGAACGCAACAAAAAGGTTTGACGGCTTTCCGTATTGGCTATCAAATCAACATAGCGCTTTCGATAGCGTACTTCCACATCAGACAATCCGTGAAATTTATCAGGCATTGGGCGAAGCGATTTGGTCAGTAATTCCACCGTTTCAGCGTGCACTGTCAACTCACCAGTTTGTGTGATGAACAGCTCGCCCGTGACGCCGACAATATCTCCCAAATCCCAATGTTTAAATTGTTCATAAACCTCGCCCAAATCATTTTGGCGAAGGTAAATTTGTAGGCGATCTGAAACATCTTGAATGTGAAAAAAACTCGCTTTACCCATCACTCGACGTAGTACAATACGCCCAGCCACAGCAACTTTGAGGTGACTTTCAGCCATTGCTTCCTTCGAGACATGTTGATATTTTTGCATCAAGTCATGAGCGTAATCTTTCCGCCGAAAGTGATTTGGAAAATGAAAGCCATCCTTTCGTAATGCTAGTAATTTTTGTTTACGAATGCGGTAAATTTCATTTTCATCGATGATCGTTTCTTCTATCATGGTGCATTTTCTCCTGACTTCAAACTGGCTTCAATAAAAAGATCTATGTCACCGTCAAGGACGGCTTGGGTGTTGCTTGTTTCAACGCCTGTACGCAAATCTTTGATGCGCGACTGATCCAACACATAAGAGCGAATTTGGGATCCCCATCCAATGTCCGATTTTGTCGCTTCCAAGGCAAGCTGTGCTGCATTTTTCTTCTGCATTTCTAACTCATACAATTTGGCTCGCAATTGCTTCATGGCTTGATCTTTGTTTTTATGTTGGCTCCTGTCATTTTGACATTGAACCACAGCACCTGTCGGCACGTGGGTGATGCGAACAGCTGAGTCTGTACGGTTGACATGCTGCCCGCCAGCGCCTGAGGCACGATAAGTATCAATGCGCAAATCTTGAGGATTAATGTCAATCGCAATGTCATCGTCTACTTCGGCCGAAACAAATACGGCTGCAAAAGAGGTGTGGCGACGGTTTCCGGAATCAAAGGGGGATTTGCGAACCAAGCGATGAACGCCCGTTTCTGTACGTAACCAACCATAGGCATAGTCGCCACGCATATGAATGGTAGCACTTTTGATTCCCGCCACGTCACCCGCCGAGCACTCGACCAACTCTACCTCAAAACCATGCTGTTCACCCCAACGCAAATACATCCGCAACAACATCTCAGCCCAATCCTGCGCTTCAGTGCCCCCAGAACCCGATTGAACATCCACAAAAGCATTTGATTTGTCCATTTTACCAGAGAACATGCGACGAAATTCAAGTCCTTCCACTTCATGTAGTACTGACGCCACCTCTTTAGCCAAATCATGAAACATGCTTTCATCTTCTTCCAGACGCGCGATGTCAAAGAGGGCGCTCAAATCGCTCACTGACTGGCCCAAACGTAAAATGGGATGGACAACTGCTTCAAGCTCGGCGCGTTCACGTCCAAGTGCTTGCGCCATCGCTGGGTTATCCCATACAGATGGGGCCTCTAGTTCTCGAACGACCTCTTCTAAACGTTCTTGTTTCACATCCAAGTTCAAGAACCCACGCAGCGCATCAATGCGCTTGTCTAAATCCATCAAATGAAGATTAATTTGATTCACTTCTAACATGAATGATCCTAACTCATTTTTAAAATGTAGGCTGATTTGAAACACTGTCCCAACAGATGAATTGTTTTTTCTGAAAAAGTGGTCATGCTGCGAATCAGTTTTGAAATGCCTTGGGCTACTTTCGTGGTGAAATAAACAGGTGGGGTCATAAAAGCTCCGGCATCATCTTCGTTGCGCCAAGCATACACCCAACTTTTCGGTACGACAAACGAGTTACGGAAATGAGGTGCGGTATGTCCGGTGTCTGACGTTCGCATTTATTCCGGTAACCGAGCTTTGATTCTATGCGTGGCTTGGCTATGGATCTGTGAGACGCGTGATTCACTGACGCCCATGACCTTGCCAATTTCTTTTAAGTTTAAGTCTTGTTCATAGTACAAGGACAAAACCAAACGCTCATTTTTGGGTAAGCCTTCTATGATTTGCGATAAATGGCTGGTCATGTCGGATTTTAGGACTTGGTCGTGAGGCTCTGAAATGAATCCATGGGCTTCATCGGTCAATACATCTTCGGTCAGACCCAAATCATCAAATCCATACAGGTGGGCGCCAGCAGAGTCACTCAAAAGGTTGTGATATTCGTTTAAGCTTAAGCCTAACTCTTTGGCCACTTCATGATCTTTCGCGTCCCGACGAACACGATTCTCAACCACTCTGACAGCGCTCGAAATCAAGCGTGAATTACGGTACACCGATCGTGGGACCCAATCATTACGTCGCACCTCATCTAACATGTACCCACGAATGCGAATGCCTGCATAAGTTTCAAATGATGCGCCTTTGCTTTCATCATAATGTCGTGCCGCTTCCAGCAAACCTATCATCCCAGCCTGCATCAAGTCATCCAATTGAATGGAATTTGGTAACCGTCCAAGCAAGTGATGTGCTATGCGTTTCACTAGGACCGCATGGGATTTTAATAAAGTATCTTGCGTGAGAAAGTTTGCTCGAGTTCGAGTTGCCAACGCATCCACTGGAGTCTCCTTTGACTGAGGAATGGTTCAGTATCGGCTCTTCTGAAGATTGAATCAACTCATTGAGCCGTCATTCCCTTGCATTTTGCTTGGGCCGTTGTTTGACAAGTTCTCGTGCAATTGATGTCGGATGAGTTTGGGCAAACGGTATTGACACAATCATCCGCCGCATGATCAATGCACATTTGTTGCGTGGCTGCTCTATTGGCATTTACTACATCCGGGAGATCTGCCGCAAGTGCTAAGAATGGCGTACACAAGGTGCCTATCAAAACTATTGTCGGTTTCATATGGATTTCCTTTCATGAGTTGTTTGTATGATTATATACTGTGCGCGCCATAAATTGTGGTTTTAGTCTAGAAATTTGAGTTTTGAAGCGCCAAAGAAGAATCGGCATGCAAAGGGTGCTACCAATAACCATTCCCCACCATAGGCCACCACCACCTAAATGGAGGCGGGTGGCGAGTAGGTAGCCTATGGGGAGGGACAGACCCCAAAAACTGAGAATGGAGAGGTAGAGCGTAAAATGCGTGTCCTTCAAACCACGTAAGGCGCCAAACAGAGAAATTCTGCTGCATTCGATCAGTTGAAAAACGGCAGCAATCGCTAAAAATTGTTTGGCAAGAGAGATAATTTCTGGGTGCCTCCCTGTCTTGACATCCAAATCAAGCGTGATCAGGAAGGTCGGAAATCCCCAATAGGCGATGGCGGCAAGGAGCATGATAAATACGGACATGGATATGCCTAAATATGCGACACGTTCAGCTGATCTCACCTCGCCTGCACCCAGTAAATGCCCCATACGTACGGTGATGGCTTGTGCGATGGAAAAAATCACGGACATCAGGGTGCTCATATATTGGAGCGCGATTTGATTGGCGGCTAAAAAGGCACTCCCCATTCGTCCCATCAATAAGGTCAATATGAAGAAAAAACCTACTTCAATGCAATACATGAGGCCCATGGGGGTGCCTATGTGAAGCAACTCAAGCAGGTAGGAGCGATGAGTGGGTTTGAACAAATAATGCATATAACAAGTATAATTTTTGTTCGTAAACACATAGGCCATTAGAAAAAGTGCTGAAATCCAATAACTGATGCTTGAGCCCCAACCTGCGCCAGCTATGCCCAATGCTGGGAGTCCAAATTTTCCAAAAATGAGGGCAAAGCTGCACAACACATTGAGGGCTGAGGCGAGAATGCTAAAAATCAAGATGATGCGAGCGTGGCCTAGGCCTATGATCACTTCCAATAAGGCAATCATCACCACGTCAGGTAAGAGTCCCCACACCAAGGCATGTAAATAAGGTGTGGCAAGCATCACGATTTGGGGGCTTTGGCCAAAATATAGGAAAAGGGAAGGGATGTTCCAGAAAAGAAGAAATGAGGGGATAAACAGCAAAAGAGCTAGCCAAATGCCATCTCGGACGATCAGTGAGATGCTCACATCATCTTTGGCCCCATGCTTTTGGGCTATCAAAATGTTAATCGATGACAAAACGCCAAAGAGAATGACCGCAAAGGTGCCAAATAACCATGCCACAAGGCCTCCGGCAGCCAATTCATCAGGCCCCAAATGGGCAAGAAATAAGGTTTCAAAAAAGAATACGCCGGACTCAATCAGGCCTGTTAAAGCGAGAGGGATGACTAAGATAAGTAAGGGATAGCACTGTGTCTGAAACAGTTTCATAGGGGGATCATTTTACACTATTCTGAGATCCGTTGTCGAGTTGGCAAGAAATCTTGCATGGCTTTTGGCAGCATCGATTGTGCTCTGTGTGTGATGGTAGCCGCATTTTTTTGCCAAAGGGTTCCTAAATACACGACCATAAATCCAATGACGGTTAAGGACAGTGGGAATAACCCACTGTTTTGAAAGATTTGTGCGGTGAGGTGGCCAATATAAAGACAGCAACCCAAGGCGCCTAAGAAGACGAAGATTTTTCGCAAGAGAATTACGCCTACGCCCATCAGGAGCAGATTGATACAAAGATAAAGAAATTTCGAGAACTCATGATGCGATTCTTGACACGTTAATCCACCCCAAAAAGACAGGCTGCCTAAGAGATAGATCCAAAAGGCGTAATCCAGGGTATGGGGTTGTCGTCGATTTATCCAAAAGGCGATGAGGAGGCTTATGAGACCAAAAAATAAAGAGACAGAAGCGGTCAAGGTAAAGTCGGGGCTTGTTCCCGCAGTCATGGCCGTGATGTCAATGGAAAGATACCAGGCGGTGACTATCAAGGGGATGATCATAAAAGCATAGCGATATCGATAGGCCATGATGAAGCCCACGATGAGGGTGCCGAGCTCCATGAAGAAGCAATTCCATTTGGGTCCCGAATGATAGTCTCGATAGATCCCCCCCTCAGGCCACCAGCCCATCCCGAGTTGAAACGCATAGATGGATAGCGCCGTGAGGCATACGACAAACAGAGCGCACAGGCCTGAGGGGGGAATGAATGATCTTTTTTGAAAGGTCTTTGATAACCATAAACCCAACACCATATAAACCAAAGATAATGCAAAAATGCCCCATCCACCAAAAGCTTGCCAGCCTTTGTTCATGAAGATAGACATGGCACTTAGGGCGAGAAAAGCACCAAAATAATAAAGCACTTGGGTTAAATCAAATCCTGATTCTTGCCCCTGCTCATTTTGTAGGAACTCATATAAAGCATGCGCATCTTGAGATTTTAAGACGTTCTGAAGGACTGCTTTATCCAAAATGGCTTTTGATATCTTCATGGTCTTTCCTTAGATCCCCTGCCAGATTAACTCATAGGGCCCAGTAGTGAGTATTTTCCAATAGCCTGGATTCGTTTACAAACATGTTGGGAATGTCCATTAATACTTTGGGTTGTTTGCATTTGTCGAGAAGATCACTCAAATGATCTTTGTAAAAATCATGAGCTACAATGACGATAGCCGCTGTGAGGTTGGTTATATCATCAAAGTGCTCTAATGGGACTGATTGAGGGGGATGTTCAAAGGGTGAGTGGACGCGGCAGTGAAAACCGTATTCTTTGAGTTCCTTGATGAGCTTAAAGGCCAGGCTATTTCTGGTATCGACGATGTTTGCTTTGTAAGAGATCCCAAAAATACCCACAGTGGCCTGAGTGGGATCAATTTGATGCTTAAACAAAAGTTTCACTAAGGACTGGACGACGAATTGCGTCATGTCATCGTTGACTCGACGCGCAGTCGTTATCAATTCTGGGCGTACGCCATGTCGCTTGGCATCAAAGGCCAAATAATGGGGGTCAATGGAGATGCAATGTCCACCTACAAAACCAGGCTTGTAAGGCACAAATCCAAATTTGGTTTTGGCCCCTTCGATGATCTCGTGTGTGTTTAAATTCAAGGCGTGCATGATTTTGGTGAATTCATTCATGAAGGCGATATTGACGTCACGTTGTGTGTTTTCCAATATTTTAATGGCCTCGGCCACAGGAATACTTGAGACCGGGTGGATGGTGTCACAGATTGAACCATAAGCTTCATGGAGGGCTTGGAGGGTGGGTTCATTCTGTGCGCTGATGATTTTGGTGATGTTGTGTAGATGGTTTTCCTTGTCACCCGGATTGATTCGTTCAGGCGAGTAACCGACATGAAAGTCGGTTCCTCCTTTGAGACGGCTCGTTTCTTCAAGCAGGGGTAGACAAATCTCAAGGGTAGTGCCTGGGTATACGGTGGATTCATAGACCACAATATCCCCTTTCTTTAATAGGGCGCCTAATGCTTTGGTGGCCCCTAATAAGGGTTCTAAATTAGGGATTTCATAATAATAAGCGGGGGTTGACACGCAAACGATATAAAAATCTGCGTGTTGGATATCGTAAATGTTGCTCGTATAAGTCACTCGGGTACTCAAGAGCTCGCTGGTATCGACTTGCTTATTTCTATCGATGTGATGATTCAGCTCCTCTATCCTTTTGTTGTTGTTGTCATACCCAAACACAATATTTTTTTTCGAGAGTGCAGTGGCTAGTCCAAGGCCCACATATCCAAGCCCGATAACGGCATAAGTTCTCATAATCTTCCCTCTATTTATGTTCCGCTAAATTATATGGTATCTTATGTGAAATCAAGTGCTTGATAGGAGCTTTATGCAAATCACATCTCTCGGTCATGCGGGCTTTTGTGTTGAAACGGAAAAGTCTATGATCATCATGGATCCATGGCTATCAAAAGAGGGTGCTTTTGATAGTGCATGGTTTCAATACCCTAAAAATCATCACATGGCAGAAGTTGTCCAACAAAAATTGTTGGACAGTAGCAAAGATAATTACCTCTATATCAGTCATGAACATCAAGATCATTTTGACCTTCAGTTTCTCAACGCTTTAAAATCACGACATTTTACCCTCCTGTTGGCACACTATGCATACCCCGTCGTGAAAAGGCAGCTCGATCGCATTCAATATGAATCTAAACGTATGGTGGTGCTTGATGACGATGAGCCTTTTTTACTTGCCGATGGAGAGATCCGGTTATTCATCATAGACACCGAACTGAATTGCGATTCTGCCATTTTGCTCAAAAGTGACGGGCAGAGCTTTTTGAATATCAATGATTGTAAAATCCATGACCGATTGGAGCGTATTGTTTTGGACCATGGGCCTATCGATGTGTTGACCGGCCAGTTTTCGGGTGCTAGTTGGTACCCCACTTGCTATCAGATGT
This sequence comes from Legionellales bacterium, assembly GCA_026399195.1. Taxonomy (GTDB): domain Bacteria; phylum Pseudomonadota; class Gammaproteobacteria; order Legionellales; family Legionellaceae; genus JAPLRK01. The sequence continues at coordinate 90,296 of JAPLRK010000072.1, read as the reverse complement.
CGGAAGAGGCATACCTCAAAGTGTGTGATAAAAAAGTAGGCTATAAGTTCAAAATGATAGCGCGGGCGATTGAAAAAACAAAGCCGAAACTCTACTTGCCCTCTGCAGGTCCGCCGTGTTTTTTGGATCCCTTGCTGATGCCTTTTCATGATCAAGTCACGAATACTTATCCCAGAGCGCCTGCACTTTTGGCGTACTTGGATGAACATTGTCAAATGATGAAGGCGGAAACGCAGTGGGTTGAGATGATGCCTGGGGATGTGCTTGAAACCAAGACTTTGAGCTTTTTGCATCGCGAGGCGCCGCTTCAAGATGATCATTTTATGGCCTATGTTGCGTCTTATGCCAAAGAGGTTCAACCCTTGTTCCAGGCAAGAGAAAAGGCGCAAAAAGAGGTTCATCCAGAAGAGGTTTTTCATCGACTGAAAACGAACTTGGAGCACAAACTAAGTCAATTGGACTTCGTTCATCAGAGTGAGAAAACGCTGCTCTATTGGCGCTTAAGTGACTATCCTCAAAAGATGTATTGTGTCGATCTTGCTCAAAAAACGATAAAGACGGTATCGGAGCTTCAGGATAACGCTCATTATTATAGAATCACGGCCCCTGCCTGGCTTGTGGATAAAGTTTTGACCCATCAAATGACCTGGCCTGATTTCGCATTGACGTTTCGTGTGAGCATCGAACGAGTCCCGAATCGATATGATACGTTGTTGCATGGATTTTTGATTTTGGATGCTGAAAAAATTCATTCGTTTTGTGACAAAATGGCAAAAATGAAAAAAGAGCGGGTGTTGGTTGAGCATGCAGGAAAATCTTATTCCATCTTAAGGTATTGTCCTCATCAGGGGGCTGATTTGTCTCAAGGGCATTTTGAGGGGAATTCTTTGGTGTGTCCAAGGCATCAATGGCATTTTGATTTGGACAGTGCTGGAAAATGCCAACATAATGACACCACGATAGACGCGATGTGTCTGAGTGATTTTCATGCAAACTTAAAAAAAGAAGAAGGGATTTCTTGATGAATGTTTTGGTGACTGGCGGGGCAGGTTTTATTGGGTCGCACCTTGTGGAATATCATTTAAATCAAAATGACCATGTGCATGTGATAGATGATCTCAGTACGGGGACTCAGGAAAACATCGATTTGTTTAGAGATCACCCCAACTTTCAATTCACGAAGGCTGATCTGTTGATTTTTCCTGAAATCTATGAGGTTGTTGGATGGGCTGACCGAATTTACCATATGGCCGCTGTTGTTGGGGTGTTGCGTGTGATCCAGGGATCTGAGCGACTGCTGGCTAGCAATATCAGTGCGACGGAACGTCTTTTAAGAGCCGCGGTTCAATCCAAAAAAAATCCTCGAGTTCTGTTGGCTTCAACCTCTGAAGTGTATTCTGGCGGGCAAGGCATACCTTTTAAAGAAGATGATCAAATCATCATCGGCGCTGGAAAAAAGAGTTGTATGCCTTATGTCGTCAGTAAAATTGCTCTGGAATATTTTGGCATGTCCTTTTTCAAGCATCACGGCCTGCCTGTGACAAGTTTGCGCTTTTTTAACACGATTGGTCCTCGTCAGAGGGGGCATTATGGGATGGTGGTGCCTAGATTTATGCAAGCTGCGGTGTATCAGGAACCGATCGTGGTTTATGGTACTGGCAGACAAACCCGAAGTTTTTGTGATGTACGTGACACCGTGGCGCTCATCGATCTCATTGCTAGCAGTGATCACTGTTTGGGTGAGGCCATCAATGTGGGTAAAGATGAAGAAACGTCCATCATCGATTTGGCGAAACTTATCAAAGAGCTTGCTCATAGCGATTCTGAGATCAAATATATGTCTTATCTGGAAGCCTATGGGGATGATTTTGAAGACATTATGTACCGTTGTCCCAATTTGACAAAGCTTCATCAAATAACGGGCTATCGTTATCAGTGGGATTTGCGTGCCACCGTGAGCGATTTGATCGCCAGGTACATTCAAGTTGAGGCGGAATGACATTTTTAAATCAGTTGATCCTCGTGATTTTGGCCCATATGTTGGTCCAGGTTACTTTTTCGAAAGACGCTAGTTCATTGCCCCCGCTTCATTTTTCAGATGTCTCTTCTATATCGACCCCTACAGAGCCTCTTCCTTTTTTTGTCCGACTGAAAATATTAGATGAAGAAGGGGATCGCGGTGTTGCCATTGATGGGGCAGAGGCATATTTAAAAACACATCCGACGGACAGCGATGTTCGGCTTTTTCTCGCACAAATGTATGTTGGAAGCCAAGACTTGTTGAAAGCGAGGGAAGACTTATTAACAGTGCTCCGTCAAAGCCCTGGTGATGTGGATGCATCGCTTGTCTTGCTTAATCTTGATATTGAGCGTCACTTTCTTAAAGAAGCATTGGACGTTGTAAATTTCGCGTTGATCTTTCATCCTCTCGATCCTGATTTGCTCAAAAAAAGAGCGGATGTGGCCAACCTCATGGCGCCCCCAGTGGTGGTTCTCCGAGCGCCTAAAGTGGTGGTGTATCCAACAGTGTTCAAAAGGGAAGTCATCCATAAACCCGTTGCTGAAGTGACATATCTTAATGAAGTTGGCTTGTATCAACAACAATATTATATTTCAGACGTCAAGCGCATGTGGGATTATTCAACCCTTTATTATGGTCGACAAACCTCTCTCGGCAAAGTGTATGGAAAAATGAATTATAGCAATCGTGTGGGAAAACAAGCGGTTCAAGGTGAATTTGAGGCTTACCCCAAAATTAACAATTACCTTTACTTGGATGTGGACTTTGCTTACGCCAATCAACCCAATTTGTTTCCAGGTCAAGTTTATGGTTTGGAGGCTTATGTGTCAGTCCCTAAGACCGTTGATTTTTCAGCAGGCGCTAAATATAACATCGTTGATAATCGGCATGAATTTACGGTGTACACCGCTTCATTGTCTAAGCTCTTTCGTCAAAATTTCGTGACCTTTCGACCCTATTATTTTGTCCCTGGGGTGGGGGCGGCTTCGGTTCTTTATACCTTGAATTTAAGACATATTGTGCTAGATCCTGATTATTATTTTGGCTGTGTTTTAGGGTATGGAAACAGTCCCGATTTGGCGAATTTAGAGACCGTTGGTTTTATTGTCGTACGCAATAAAATTGTGAACCCCTATGTCAATTTTCCCTTGTTACACAATAGACTCATCGTTAATTTAGGGTTTCTTTATCAAAATCAACTATTTCCAAGACAGCATGTACGTGATTGGACGGGTGGTACGATTGGCTTAAGGTGGAGGTATTAATCCATTGTGACTCAAACGATAGCTGCGGCCTGGATGGATATTTCACTGTATCTTCCCATCATCAAATGGATTGCATTGAGCCAGCTTGTGATTGTCATTTTATTAATATCCTCGGCTTTTGGGATCAAGACATATGTCTATTATCATGAGGCCTATCTTAAAAAAATAGGCCTAAGGTTGCATGATTATTTGATAGACTGTGTCTTGCATGAGAAGGATTTTGATTTGAAGATCATGATGCAGTATAAGCGGTATATCATCCTATTCATCACCGTTTTAAGTGCTCTTGATAAGATATTGAAAACGGATGAGTGGGTGAGGATTCGACATCAGATCATGGATTTCATCGTGCATCCAAGAATTCGAAAATTTGCAACATCCAGAGTTTGGCGTAAACGATTGTTTGCCTGTGTTGTTTATGAATCATCGTATGTCAGTTCTGATGAACATGTGATCAAAGCGCTTATCAACGATAAAATTCCTCTTGTGGCCATTCATGCGGTTATGGTTGCGCTACAAAATCCAACCCAAGCTTTGATGGACACCACCATTGATGTTTTTTCAAACAGCCGACGTGTGCAGCAAGCGTTGTATACGCAAGTGATTTCGCATGCGCGAGTTGAGGTCATTCCTTTGATTGAAGACCGTTTGATGCGAGAACACAACCCCTATGTGAAATCATTCTGTTATCGTATCCTGACGGCCATGCCTTATGTTTTAATACCTGTTCAAACGGCGGATGATGATCTGATCTCGGCCAACATCGATTTGGAGTTGTCGGTCATGGCTTTTTGGTTTAAGCATTTTCCTGCAATCTTTTTGAAGAGGTGTCATGGTTTTTTGCATGATCCTCGTTGGGAAATACGAGCGAGAGCTGTTAAGTTGTTAGGCGAATTCGGGGATTCGTCTTATGCCGAAGACTTAGGTGAGTCATTGAAAGATGAGTCATGGTGGGTACGCATCAATGCAGCGACAGCGTTAGGCGCACTAGGGAGGGCTGGATCTGTGGTGTTAAGAAGACAAAATCCACGTGTTGATCAGTTTGCTTATGATGTAGCGACACAAGTGTTATCAACGCTTAAAGAGGAGTGATGACATGGTGAACACGTTGGTTTTTCTTTCTTTCATCATCATTATTTATTTTTCAATTCTTTGGGTTGGCTACCTTGGCTTGTTGTTAGGCACTTTTTCTGCTGTTATTCGAAAATATCAAGAATCAGAAAACAACACGATTTTTTCAACTTATGGTCTGCATGAGGTCTTGCCCATGACCCTTATTATTCCAGCCTATAATGAGGCGAAGAGGATCCTCAGTGCGGTCACCTCTATTTTAAATTCTGACTATCAAGACATTCATCTCATCATTGTGAACGATGGTTCCACCGATACGATGGTACAAGTTTTATTAGATACTTATGCGTTTAAAGAAATCCCACCTGCTTTTCGTCAAACCATACCTACGGGGGCGGTGCGAGCCTATTATCGGTCGGAGATGGTCCCTAACTTTACCTTGATTGATAAAGTGCATAGCCCTTTTGCAAATTCCGGGGCAGATTGCATCAATGCGGGTTTAAACATCTGCACAACCCCGGTATTTTTGACCATAGATGCGGATACTTTATTGGAAGAAAAGGCATTATCACAAATGCTGTTTATGTACTTAACCCATCCCCATTGTGTGGCTGTTGGGGGGGATATTTATGTGCCAGATACCATCAAAATGAAAGATGGAAAAGTCACTGAAACCAACATCCCTTCAAATTTTGTTTTGGGCGTGCAGGTGTGTGAGTATTTGAGGTCATTTTCTTACGGGCGTGAAGGGTGGTCATTAATTGGCGGCGCTTTGTGCTTTCCTGGTGCGTTTACGTTACTTGAGACGAAAGCTGTTTGGGATATAGGCGGGTATGATTCTTCTAATTTCTCCTATGATGCAGAAATCATCATCCGCTTGCATCATGAGATGAGGAAGAACCATTATCCGTACTCGATGGTGTATGCACCGAGTGCCATCTGTTGGTCCGAAGAGCCCTCCACCCTCATCGGTTTGTGGAAACAACGCAACAAATGGCAGCGTGGATTGTTGCGTTGTTTGGGTCGGCATCTAGGGATGTTATTTAACCCACGGTATGGGATTGTGGGCTTGCTAGGATTCCCTTACTATGTTTTATTTGAAATTTTTGGTCCTGCGGTTGAGGCTTTTTCCTATCTTTTATTTATTGTAGCTTATTGCATTGGAGCTATTTCAATTGTTCCTCTGGCTTGGTTAATTTGTCTTGCTTGGGGATATATGTGGGTCATCACCATGTCATGTGTTGTATTAAATGTGCTGACTTACAATGTGTATTATCGAAAAATGGATATTGTGCGAATTTTCGGATTAACCACGATAGATATGATGTTCTATCGTCAATGGAGAGCTTTTTGCGCACTTTTTTCATCGATTCAGTATGTGGTGAATCGATTACGTGGGAAATGTCAATAAGGATCGCGTGATGGCAACATATCTGGTGACTGGCGGCTGTGGGTTTATAGGTTCAGAACTGACCACTCAATTGATAGATCGTGGACACAAAGTCATTGTGGTGGATGATTTGTCCAATGGACATCGCTTGATTCCTGGGGCGACACTCATACAGCAGGACATCACAGAATTTGGGGCTCTTCAAACGCTGTTCTTGAATGTTGATGGGTGTTTTCATTTGGCGGCAAAGCCTGCCGTTAACATGACGATGGAACAATGGTTTGGGTTTCATCGCACCAATTTAGAGGCAAGCTTGAATGTTTTTAAAGCGGCCATTAATGCGGGAAATGTGCCTGTTGTTTATGCTTCTACTTGTGGCGTATACAGCGATACCAACCAATTTCCATTGAGTGAGGATCAACTTCTTCAGCCCATGTCTTCTTATGGATGCGATAAATATGCAGTAGAGCTCAATGCCTACTTTCTTGCTCATACGTACCAGTTGCCTAGTTTTGGTTTGCGGCTTTTTAATGTCTATGGACCCTATCAATCGCCGTCCTCGCCATATTCTGGGGTGATCACAAGTTTTATTATGCAGGTGCTCAAAGGGGAACCTCTCATCATTTACGGGGATGGTCAGCAAACTCGGGATTTTGTTTTTGTGGGCGATGTGGCGCGTAACTTGATTTCTGCGATGGATCATCTTAAAAAAGGGGCGCATGTTGTTAATATTTGTTCAGAAGCAACGACCACCATCAATGAGCTGGCCGATATGTTATTTGACATTTTTGGAAAGAAAAGTCAAAAAAATTATCAACCCAAACGCCCTAATGATGCCCTAAACTCCTATGGCAGTCAGGATAAAATGCTAGCCTATGGGTTTAAAACAGCTTGGTCTTTACGGCAAGGATTGGAGAAAACTGTGGATCACTTGAAATCTGAGAGTGTAGCGCTCTGAAGCTGAAGATGATATTAGGACCACGCACAGTATAGAATGGCACTTAGGATCGATTTTCTGTGCTCCGTTCCTGCGCCCTTTTAAACGCAAGGGCCGGAACTTACAGCTGGTTGGCAATATGTTTGCAATCCTACGGCACAGACCAAACTATCTAATGAGGTGCTTGACGGGTTAGCATCAGGACCAGTGGTACATTTGACCGGTTTTGTAAGGATATTAAACACTTTATTGAAGTATTCATAATAGGTCAATCTTCCAGGATTGTAATTGTTACATAATCCATTGACCATCCTAGTCACCGCGGCAATATCGCCACATACGGGTCGCTCAGTATCTGTAACCATCGCATGTATGGTTCTATAGCCAAACCCATTGACACGAAACATCCAATACCAAAAAGCACCTTGAAAGGCGACCTTACCATCATTTAGATAGTTGGTCACAAAGAGGTTGAAGTTTGCATACTGAACGGCCGGAGCAGTGATGTTGTTTTGATACCAACCAAAATACTCAAACATGCTTTGGCCTGTTAATTGTTTTGGCCCCATACCAACCCAAAGTCCAGGGTTTAAAACGGAGGGATCATTCAGTTGAGGCCCCGTGTCACCCGAATTAATGGGGTATGGATATGGACCAAAAGTGATCGTCTCAGGATTAAGGCTAATATTGTATAACGTCACCGTGCCCGTATTTCCTAATGAAAGCGATTGAGTGTATGAGTCCCCCGAAAGATTCATATCGGTAAACAAAGTAGATGCTGGGTAGTAATTGGTGTAGGGTGCTGAGTCGGGCGTGCTGGTGGGTGCTGTACAGAGCGTGTTAAGTGCACCAAATGGCGTGGTGGAACATTTCAACAAATAGTCATTTTCATAACGAAAATAGAGTCCATCATTGGTATATGGAATACTTGCGGAGACTGAGGTTGTTTCTTGCGCCATAGTGGTCAGAAAGTTAGACAATTCTTTAAAGCGCACTTGTGCAGTACCCACACACCCAAACGCTCCACCGCTCTGTGGGTTAGTAAAGTTTGTTGTGTTTGCAGCAGCCATAAAGTTGGTATAAGAAAAATAGTCCCCCGCATTTTTACAATAATTCGCGAAATAATACTTCTGCAACTCGGATATTTGTGTACCGGGGCCTGGTTTTTTGCAAAAGCCGTCAAGATTTTCCTTATTAAACAAAATCTTATTGTAAAATTCCTCTTCAGAAGCATACAGCTGTGTCCCGGCTTTGGTATTAGCACTTTGCGCAGCACAGCAAATTAATTGTTGAGCCCCGCAAGGCAGTGTGCAATCGCCACAATTAAGCGCGGCCGATGCATCGAGAGCCATGACTTGGGCGCTAACAACAAATAATAATTTAAGTTTCATGAGTTATCCTTAGAGTTAAGCGCCCTGATTAGCATTTATCGACCATATACCCGCTTTGCCACCAACATCGGTTCCAATGGCGTAAAGTAGATTGGCGCTATCAATCGCTATGGCGTAAACATCAAAACTGCCTTTTAGGTGAGTGCTCGTCCAGATGCCATTCAGGTAATACCATACTTGACCTTCAAAGCTTTCCTCATCAAACCCCCCCGCATATAACACGCCCTTGTTATTAAACGCTAAATCAGCCACCTCCTCTGAAATACTAGGGAAGTTGAGAGAAGTCCATGAAGAACCGTTATATTTCCATACAGCACCACTATAAGTTGAATCCTGGCCACCCGCATAGACATTGCCATCCTTATCGACGACCAGCCCAAATAGGCTTACAAAATAAAGGGGATCATCAGATGTTGGCAAACCAGTATCAACCCATTCACCCTGGCTATAATAAAGCACTTGCGCATAGCCGCCATCGGATGTCGTGTGCGCGCCGTTATTCGCGGCGGCCGCAAATAGTTTGGGTTGAGGTTGAGTTGGAGAGTAAGCTAAAACACTGGTCGTTGTACGGACATCACACTCACTAGGTAAAAGAGTACTTGACCAAGCACCATTCTGATAAGACCATACTAGTGCCTTCCGAAATGACTGTAGGAAAAGGCACAGAAGGATCGGGGATAATCGTAAAAGGTAAGGCTTTCGCTTGGTTACAGGCAAAAACTGCCAAAGCAATGATTGGCAAATAATGCCCCCATTTTTTAGCCGGATGAATTTTCATGTCTGGCCCCTCAAATGACATACGTGAATTGAGCCAATACTTCATTGGCATTCAGATTTTCTTGGGACAAAGTGCCTGGAACGCTGGTATTGTTAATATTAGCAACACCTAGTTGGACTCCTCCCAAACCCGAGAACCGATACCCACTCGAGCGTGAGTTGACAGCGCAAAATCTACGCCTAAACCCACTCGGTAAGCAAAGGTACTGTTTGAATGATCATCATATTGCCGAGTGAAGGTCAGTAAGGGTGGCACACTACTCGTAAAGTCAGAGGCTGTATTAAACGAAACACCTAAACCTAATAGCAAATAAGGAAAGAATCTTTCTTTGTAGGGGTGCATCAACTTCCCCTGCACCAACAATTGTCGCGTCACCACTTTGAATTGATAGTCATATTGATTACTTGATGGTACATCTGCACCCTGCGTTAACATCCCTTTTGAGGTGAGTGCCCCTGTCTGGGCATAAGCAAGCCCCATTTGTCCTAGCCAATTCGAGTAAATCTCATGCTCGGCACCTAAAAAAGCTTCAAATAACGGGGTGCTTTGACTAGAGTTGGTCTGGTGATAGATAAAAAATTCATCAGTGACGGGGTCAACAATGGGAAAGGTTGTAGACTGTCCTAAATTTGTAGTAACGGCCACTCCGCCGCCTAAACCAATCACTGGATCCCAAATCGATGTGATGTTGTATAAGTAATACCGCCCGAGAATTAACCTCAATTCGGTGTTTTTGGTTTTAAATTTCAGCGCCTATTCTGGATGTTCCATGCTAGCTATCTCCATACTACGTGGTAGTTAAAACATACCACGTAGTATGGAGAAATGCAACAAAAAAAGAGACAAAAATCTCTTTTTTTAAAAATTTATTATGGAGTTACGAGCAATATATCACCAACCAGGAAGGAGGAGGTTTTTAGCTTTCATGAGGTGGGCGTCAGCTTGAGCCTACCATCCACCAGATCCACAGCAACTTGAGCTGGTTTCACAGCAAGAAGACGTGCTGTAAGAGGTATCATATGAACTGCCACCACAACCTGAGTCACAAGCACAGCTGCTCAGCATGACAGATGAAAAACAAATGACCATTAGTATCATGATTCGTTTCATTTTGGCGTCCTTGCATGATGTATGTTTATTAATCATACAATAGGATTTTGAAATTTACAAATTTGGGTGATATTATTCCTTTCTGCTCGTGTTTGTGTTCTGATCCCATTTATGGTCTTTAACCCATCATCATCATGCAATATTTTTTGAATCAAAAGATTGTCCTCGGGATTTGTGGGGGGATTGCTGCTTACAAGTCGGCGTATCTGGTGCGCGAATTGACGCGCTTGGGGGCAACGGTTCGTGTGGTCATGACGGAGCATGCTCAGCAGTTCATCACGCCTATGACTTTACAAGCCTTGAGTGGTCAAGAGGTGCGTTGTGATTTGTTCGACTCAGCGGCTGAACGCGGGATGGGGCATATTGAATTAGCGCGATGGGCTGATGTTTTGGTGATTGCACCTGCTACGGCAAATTGTTTGGCAAAGTTGGCTCATGGATTGGCGGATGACTTGTTGTCTTGTCTTTGCTTGGTTACAAAAGCGCCGGTTTTGGTGTGTCCTGCTATGAACCAGAGCATGTGGGCGCATCCTGCAACGTGTGCTAATGTTTCGCTTTTAAAGGCCCGAGGGGTTGTGATGGTGGGGCCTGAAGAGGGTTCTCAAGCGTGTGGAGATTTTGGGTTTGGGCGGATGAGTGAGGTTTCTTCTATTATTACGGCTTTACGACTTGACTCTGTTCATCAATTGCTGAATGGGCGGCAGGTCCTTATCACAGCAGGGCCTACAAGAGAGGAGATCGATCCCGTGCGTTACTTGAGCAACCAAAGCTCAGGCAAGATGGGTTATGCGCTGGCAGAGGCTGCACAGAGGGCCGGGGCTGAGGTGATTTTGATCAGTGGACCAAGCGCATTGCAGAATCCTTTCGCGGTGGAAGTGCATCGTGTGGAAACGTGCGAGGAGATGAAAGCCTGTGTGTTGGCGCAGTTAAAGCCTGGCATGATTTTCATCGCGGCGGCGGCGGTTGCGGATTATCGAGTGGCGTCGACTTCTGAGCGAAAGCTCAAAAAGAAAGATCATCCCGTGCTGACGCTCACTTTAACCCCAAATCCCGATATCCTCTCAGAAGTTGTCCAAAGTGGAAAAGCATCTTATGTGGTGGGATTTTCCGCAGAAACGGAGGATGTCATCCCTCACGCACTCGAAAAACTTCACGCCAAACGAGTCGATATGATGGTGGCGAACAAAGTGGGACATGGGCTTGGTTTCGATGTGGACTATCATGAAGTCACCCTGTTAACATCCACTAGCCAAACGACCATCGCTTGTACTCATAAAATACGACTTGCAGGGCAAATCATTGCAATCTTGGCCACAAGCCTTCAAAATGTCGCAAAATTCTTGACGGTTGATGAGGCTTTATGAACATTCAATTAAAAATTCTTGACCCACGCGTGGGGGATACTATTTCTTTGCCAACCTATGCCACAGACGGTTCCGCAGGGATTGATTTGCGCGTTTGTTTGGATGAACCTCTTCAAATAGCCCCTTCAGAGACGGTGTTATTGCCCACGGGTATTGCCATTCATATCGCAACGCCGGATGTGGCCGCCGTGATTTTGCCACGATCAGGATTGGGTCATAAGCATGGGATTGTGTTAGGTAATTTGGTGGGATTGATTGATTCAGATTATCAGGGTGAACTCAAAATCTCTTGCTGGAATCGCAGTGCAGACCATTTTACGATTCATCCGGGAGATAGAATCGCACAATTGGTGTTTTTACCGGTGATCAAAGCTGAATTCAGTGTGGTAGAATCTTTCACAGATACCCCTCGTGGCACGAGTGGGTTTGGCAGCTCAGGGAGACAATGAATGAGTGTTCATCATCGATATCGACAACGACTCGTTGATCGTTCCGTCTTCAGAGCTTATGACATCAGAGGCATCATAGGGGTTGAGCTTGATGAAGATGCTTTTTATAGCATAGGATTGGCTGTCAGTTGTAAGTTGCGCGCACTCGATCGTTCGGCTATTTTTTTGGCGCGTGATGCACGTTTAAGCAGCGATCAAATGGCAAACGCTTTAAAACAGGGCTTGTTAGACAGTGGCATATCGGTGTTAGATCTGGGGGCTGTAGCAACGCCTGTGATGTACTTTGCAACGAATGTGCGCTCAGTGGACAGTGGCTTGATGGTCACGGGAAGCCATAATCCTGCAGAATATAATGGCATCAAATTGGTGTTGGCTGGGAACTCGTTAACCCAAACCGAGATCGATGTGCTTTATGATTTGGTGCAGACGGGTGAAAGGATCTCAGGTCATGGTGAGCTTCACGTCATCGACATCATGGATGACTATGTGTCTCGCATCTTAGGAGACATTCAATTATCACGACCTTTGAAAGTGGTCGTGGACTGTGGAAATGGGATTGCTGGCGCGTCGATTCCTCAGGTGCTCACCCGTCTGGGCTGCGAGGTGATTCCTTTGTTTTGTGAGGTTGATGGCAGTTTTCCTAATCATCATCCTGATCCTACAGTCCTGGAAAATCTGACAGATCTTCGGACATGTGTTGCAGCCCATGGTGCTGATTTGGGTTTGGCTTTTGATGGTGACGCGGATAGGTTAGGGGTCGTGACGAATTTAGGGGAAGTTCTTTGGCCTGATCGTTTGATGATGTTTTATGCAGAAAACCTGTTAAAAAGTCAGCCGGGGGCGACGATTGTTTATGATGTCAAATGTTCAAGTCATTTGGCGACAGTGATTGAAAATGCAGGTGGGGTAGGCATCATGTGCCCAACAGGGCATTCGATTGTGAAGCGCATCATGAAGCAACATCAAGCGGCTCTTGCTGGCGAAATGAGCGGTCATTTGTTTTTTAAAGATCGATGGTATGGTTTTGATGATGCCCTGTACAGTGCCTGTCGATTGCTTGAGATGGGTAGCCAATCTTCCGAAACTTTTCACGAGCAATTTGCAGCCGTTCCGAATAGCATCAACACCCCAGAAATCAAAATTCCTATCCATGAAGCAGACAAATTCTCCTTCATGAAGCGATTCAGTGAAGAAGCTCATTTCCCGGAGTCTCGGCGCATTGTGATCGATGGGCTTCGCGTTGAATTTGTGCATGGTTGGGGACTTATTCGAGCATCAAACACGACCCCATGTCTTGTGGCACGGTTTGAAGCAAAGGATGGTGAGAGTCTCAGTGAGATTCAAGCTTTATTCAAACATCAGCTGTTGGCTATGAATAAGAATTTAAAATTACCGTTTTAAAGTCATATAAAGGTTTACTGGTAGTCCCTGTTGGTTTTGTGTACGTGCAATCACTTGTTCGTTGTGTACGATTTGAAAGCCGTTTTTCTCGCATAAGGTCTTGATATACTCTGGGTGATGGCTAAATCGGGCGGTTTCTTGTAATTGAAAGGGACTGGTATCGCTAAGCTCATGAGTAAAAATGAATACCCCTTGATTCATCATGTGGTCGCGTAGTGCCGAAAAGAGGGTCTCTAAATCGCCTAAATAAGGGAGCACATCGGCGACCAGCACCAGATCATACTTTTCCTTGTCAAAGTGTAAAAAGTGATGAATTTCATCTTCAATCAGCGTGTCATAGAGCGCTTTTTGACGCGCATGCGCCAGCATTTTGGTGGAAATATCAACACCCGTTAAGTGTTCCGAGCATTCCTTTAGCACACTCCCACATAAGCCGGTGCCACAGCCTAAGTCTAGGGCGTTTTTGACGTGATGAATATGCTCAAGGTGTAATAGATGTCCGATGATCTGTGGCAGGGCATAGTTTAGAGTCTCATGCATGTGGTGATCATAATAGAGCGCGTAATTATTAAAGAGGTTACATACGTACGTAGGGCAAGCTTCTCTCGAGCTAAGACCTGGGCTAAGTGCGCTTAGCATGAACCGGCTGGCTTCGTCTTTAGGATTTGCGGCAACAGCCAATTGGAGCAAAACGATGGCTTTGTCTCGTTGACCTAATCGAATATGAATCGCGGCTAGATTATTTAATGCGGCAAAATGATCTTTTTGCAGGGTTAAGAGGGCTTCAAAGTGGGCACTTGCTTCAGATAAATGTCCAAGCGCCATTTGCGCTACCCCCATATTGTATAAATATTCGATGTTGTTAGGGTCTTTTTTTTGTAACACATCGTAATGCATCAGCGCATTTTCAAAGCGGTCATGGTGCATGAAGGTCGCAGCTAGATTGTTTCTGGCATCCTGGTCATTGTTGTCTAAGGCGAGGGCATGGGTGAAGTGTTCGATGGCCTGTTGTCCTTCCTCGCGTTTGAGCGAGATAACCCCTAAGTTAATGATGGCTTGAATGTGTTCAGGGTTTGTTTCTAAAACTTGTTGAAAGGCCTGCTCTGCTTCAAGGAGTTCATTGGCTTCTGAATAACTTCCTTCCTTATTCCCTTCTCCCAAGACATGGGGAGAAGGTGCCCGCAGGGCGTATGAGGGGATTTCTTGCAAGCTATTGGATGAAGTGGTGCACCTACGTGCTTGAGATGCTTCCAAGTGAAGCACACCGATATAAAAATGCGCCTCCAGGTGGCTTGGATGAGTTGCAAGCACCTGCTTGAATTGTGTCATGGCGTCTTCAAACTCATTTTGTTTTAGAAATAACAGACCCAAATGGTGATGTGCAGGCCAAAAATCTGGAGAAATTTGCAGCGTTATTTGATAATGCTCGATGGCTTGTGGGATTTCCCCAAGTTGCGCATACAAGATGGCCAGGTTGTGATGAGCTTCGGCATACTGTGGGTCTATTTGTAATGCGTTGAGATAGTGGTGAAATGCTTTGTCCAGATCATGTGATTTTTTATAAGCATTGGCCAGATTGTTATGCAGGCGAGGATCGGCGGTGTTGAGCGCCAAAGCCCGGCTCAACATGAGGATGGTGTTTGGCATGTCATTGAGTTTGGCGTAGATTTCGGCGAGACAACAAAGAGCCTCTAGGTGTTCTGGGGCGCTTTGGAGTAGTTCTTCATAGCAAAGGATGGCTTGGGGCAATTGCCCATCATCGTCGAGTTGACGGGCTTTTAACAATAGAGCATTGCAAATATCACGCATGAGAAGCTTCCCATCAGTTGTTTCGCCATAATGTATTATAATTACTGTTGTCAGAGAATAGTACTAGGATTGTGCCTATTCAACGCCCGTATTTTCTGATATTTTGTGCGCTCATATTTAACAAAGGAGCACACTCATGAGAAAGAGCATTGTGATGACAGGTTTGGCTTGTCTTTTAAGCGCACCGCTGGCAATGGCGGGTCATTTTGGCTTAATACAAGGGGATTTGTTGGATACTGATAAAATCGATATCGATTGGAAGCAGCAGTACGGTGCAAATTGTGTCTCGCCATATCCTGTGGAGTCCATGGACTGTGCTTATATTGCCCATAAATTAGGCGGTGTGATGGCAAAGTACATCAAAGTGTTAAGTATCACATCATTGCTCACCACCGAAAATACATTCCTGTTCACCATCACCTTAAATGCAGCTACTGAAGCGCAAGGGTACCCTTTTGACGCGGCTTCATGCAGCAATCTGCAAACTAAAGTGGCCACAGGGGATGTGATTGTTGTGAACAAGACGGGTTGCTCTATTCGAGAGCATGGTCTGGCTTAAGGCGCACAGTATAAATTCTGCTTAAAAATGTAACTTGCCACCCGAGCAGGAAGATACGCTTCAACGTTCTTTCCTGCTCGTATGTCGTCTCGAATTTGGCTCGATGAGATAGGATAATGTCCCGCATCTAAGCGATATATTTTGCCACAGGGGCGTGTGAAGAGATCTTCCGGGCTGAAGGTTTCGTGGATGGATAATAATTGTTGAAGAGATTCTGGTAAAGGACTCTCAGAAAAGTTGGCTCGATGGAGAACCAACAAGTGGCTTAGGGTTAAGATTTTTTCAAACGCATGCCACGCGGGTAATTGTAAAAAAGCATCCATTCCAAGGCACAAGGTGATTGGAGCGCAATCTCCCAACTCTTCTCGAAAGCTCGTCAACGTATCCACCATATAAGACGGTGCGTTTCGGGTGATCTCACGTGTGTCGATTGAAAATTCTTTGTGCTCTTTTAAAACAAGCTTCAGCATGTGAATGCGTTGCAAGGGCGTCGCGACGGCCGTTTGTTTCAACAGGGGTGTTTTACAGGGTAAAAATAAAAAATGTTTAAAAGGCAAGTGATGTTGGATGGTGATGGCGGTTTTTAGATGGCCCTGATGGGGAGGATCGAATGTGCCGCCATAGATCAAGAAACTACGCATGTTATCCACCTTGATAAGACTCTTTATGGTGTTCTTTACCAGCTATAGCATAAGGGTAAAAGGCACGCAAGAGACAAAGAGGGATTTCAAATCATGATAAATATTGTTAAGCTCAAAACGTTAGGATCGGGAGGGATAATGGGCATACACTTGAAAGATAAAATTGTCTTCATCACTGGGGCTTCGAGTGGGATAGGTAAGGCCGCTGCGTATCAATTTGCAAGCTTGGGTGCTAAGTTAATCTTAACCGCCCGGAGAATGGATAGATTGAGCATCATCGCCAAAGAGTTGAAAGCCAAATGGCATACGGAGGTTTTGCCGATAACTTTAGATGTTCAAGATAAGGATCAGGTTCAACTTCAAATTGAAACGTTACCCACACCTTGGAGGGATATTTATTTGCTGATCAATAATGCAGGGTTAGCCCTGGACAGCACCAATATTCAAGACGGTCATGTGGCACATTGGGAACAAATGATTGACACAAACATCAAAGGTTTACTCTATGTGACACGCGCCATACTGCCTCGGATGATCGCCAGAGGGGAAGGGCACATTATTAACATAGGTTCTATTGCCGGACACGAATATTATCCAACGGGAAATATTTATGGGGCAACAAAACATGCGGTGAAAGCCATTTCAAAATCGATGCAAATTGATTTGTTGGGTACAGGCTTGCGTGTGAGTGAAGTTGATCCTGGGGCTGTGCACACAGAATTTAGTGAAGTCCGTTGGAAAGATAAGGTAAAATCAGATCAGTTTTATCAGTCTTTTACCCCACTCACGGCAGAAGACATTGCGGATGCAATAGTGTATTGTGCAACCAGACCAATACATGCAAATGTTTCGGAAATGATTCTGTTGCCAACGGTGCAAGCTTCGGCGAATCATATTTTTAAAAAGGGTGTGCCTACCAAAAATTTGTTTGATTAGAGCCCGCATGTTTTAACCCTACCAAGACGAAAACGATGTTAACGAATCCTTATACCTCGGCTAAATTCTTAAAAAGTGCGGCACGTGTCGAACAACTTCCCAAAGATGAGGGATATGAAGTTGCTTTTGCCGGACGTTCTAATGCTGGAAAATCCAGTGCGTTGAATTGTTTGACTGGGTGTCGTCAATTGGCGCGAACCAGTAAGACTCCGGGACGGACACAATTGATCAATGTGTTTACATTGGCCGATGATACGCGGCGTTTGATTGATCTCCCCGGCTATGGATATGCTAAAGTGGCGCTCTCGGTGAAACGGGAATGGCAAGTGCATTTGGCGCATTTTCTTGAAGTGCGGCAAAGCCTTAAGGGCTTGGTGTTGTTGATGGACATTAGACACCCTTTGAAAGAGCTTGATCAATCGATGATCGATTGGGCCTTAACCCAAACATTGCCTGTGCATGTTTTGTTGACCAAAGCGGACAAACTCAGCCGTAGCCAAGTCCTTGAAACATTAAGACAAGTGCGCAAACACTACGAGCTCATGGAGGTGACCATCCAAGCTTTTTCTTCATCAAAAAAACAAGGGGTTGATGAGCTTATCGGGGTTATGAATCAATGGATGGATATGGTTCCCTAAAATGAACAAGTCACCCCTTAACTGGCAAGAACAAGAAGCCCCGAGGTACACAAGCTATCCTCCTGCTATTCATTTTTCATCGGCAACAAATCGAGATGAGCACACAAAATGGCTACAAGCCATTCAACCAGGCACCCGTGTGTCCTTTTATGTTCATGTTCCTTTTTGCAAGAAACTTTGTTGGTTTTGTGGTTGCCACACCAAAATAACCCAAGATGAACACAAAGTATCTGATTATGCAGCTCTGTTGTTACAGGAAATGACGCTTTTAAAGCAACTTATCCCTTCTAATGCCCTGCTGCACAGTGTGCATTTTGGAGGCGGATCACCAAACATGCTCTCTACTGTTGATTTAACAGAGATCATGAATGGCATGAAAACCTTATGCTCATCTCATTCTCTAGAAGAGTTAGCCATAGAGCTTGATCCCCGTACAACAAGCTATGCGCAGGTTCAAACGTTCGCTTCACTTGGATTTAACCGAGTCAGTTTGGGGATACAGGATTTTGACCCCATGGTTCAAGAAGCTATCCATCGCATACAGCCTTTTTCGATGGTTTCCTCTTTAATCGATGAGCTATATAGGGTCAATCTTAATGACATCAACTTCGATTTAATCTATGGCTTGCCCCTTCAAACCCCGACACGCTTCAAAGACACCATCGACAAAGTGATTGAATTGAGTCCATCCCGAATTGCACTTTTTTCTTACGCTCATCTCCCACATTTAAAAAAACATCAACAGATGATTGATTCCAAATCACTCCCAAGCCCCACTGAAAAATTAGCGCTTTATCACTTGGCTTGCCAACAACTTAATGCACAAGGTTATACCACTATTGGCATTGATCATTTTGCAAAAAATACGGATTCCTTAAGCTTAGCTTTACATGAGCACACGCTGGGTCGTAATTTTCAGGGTTATGTTGCCAATCCCCCAGAGGTTTTAATTGGAATAGGGGCTTCATCGATCAGCCAATTTCCGGAGGGGTATCTTCAGAATAAGGTTAGCCTGACGGAGTATCGAAATGCCATTCAAAAAAACACCTTAGCGAGTCTTAGAGGGTGGACATTCACAAGAGAGGATTTGATTCGAAAAAAGATCATCGATGCGCTCATGTGCTATATGGCGGTTGATCTTGATAAGATATGCCACAACTTTGGCCTATGCCCAACTTATTTTCAAGAAGAGATCACTCACCTAAACCAAACACCCTACTGCGACATTGCTGAGGTGAAGAACAACCGCATTCAAATCACCACCGAAGATCGCATGGCTGTACGTTTGATTGCCGCCGTCTTTGATCCACGCCATCGCGCTAACTCAGGTCGGTGTTCTATTGTTAATTAGTCGCTTCTGTCATAGCGCATTTGCAATGTTAAACTCACCAAAATTAGCTGGACTTTATGCAGCGCCTAGAATTTCGTCTGTTGCAAAGGGAGAAACAAATGCGGTTGGAGCTTGTTGTATTTTTTCAGCCTCAGGAGAGAAGAACTTAGGAGAAAACTCATCTGATTTTTGTTTGTATAGTGCAAAAGAAGGAGGCATATCTGTTAACGTTGGTTTACTGGTGGGTGAGTGTTTTGTAGATAAGGGTGAGATAGAAGCTGAAGCGATTTGGCGTTGGCCGATGGGTGCTTTTAAGGGAGCCCCCATGATGGGGCTTTCTTGATGGTGAGGGCTTGTTTTTTCTGAGATCAAAGGTTTATGGGCTGTTGGAGCAACGCGCATGGTTACAATCAATTCTTGCTTATCAAAGTTGAAATCAAATTGTTTTTTGATATGACTCGAATCCCGTGCTGTTCTGATGTCTCGAACAATTTTGGTAAGTTCTTTATGCCATGGCATCACGTGATGCATATGCTCTAAAATGGTTGACAATGTGAGATTCAAGATCTCAATCTGTAAGTGAATGTGGGGGGCTTTTCTTTTAATCAAAAGCCTAATAATCTCACTTATGTTGACTAAGGCCTGATTTAAAAGTGTTTGACAATTTCTTAAATTCAACATTTTACGGGGAGTATAACCAGAAAAAAGTGCGATAAAATTTCGTTTTAGGCAAATATTTTCATAAGGTAACAAAATATCCTTATAAATTTGTTCATGTAACGCATCATAAAAATGAAGGGATCTCGGCGTTTTGAGACGTGCTCTGATCAAATCAAAGTCAGTCGCAAGGACGGAGATATATTGTGCATTAGTGAGCAAGTGCTCTCTGAGACGCAATGTCGAGTGCATTTTCCTAAATGAAACAATCTCTTGATATGGCATACTATTGCCCTCAAAAAATGGGTCTATTTTTGAGCATATTAAGATATAAGTGTGTCTTTGTCAATACAAGGGGGCCAATGTCCAATGAAATACATGATCTAAGGTGTCACCGCGCGAACACAGCGAACGCCGATTTGACTTGCTTTATTAGCTCCAGATTGAAAGCTATCTCCACCACCAGCAGTGTATTGAAACCAAGCATTTATATTGGGACTATAGCCATCTTCAGTGGAACTCCAATACAATCCCCCTAGATTTCCAATGTGATCATTGGTTAAATTGGATAAAATATTTTGCATATAGGGAGCAGATTCTGTTCCGCATCCTGAATCGTTTAGGGAACTTGGGGTGTAGTATCCTAACTCGCAAATTGCGGGTAGATACCAATCAGAGTAACCAACACTGTTTTGTCTGCAAATGCCCGCAGCATAACTTAACGTATCTGATAGTTGATGATAGATTCGATAGGTATTTCCATCAGGGTCAATTTTTTTTGTCGTTGGAAAATAATAATTTCCATTTTCAATACTGTTTGCGAGGGTGATGGCACAGTTATTATAAGGCTCTGTAGTACAGCCAATACTCGAGTCCCAAGCGATAGCATACGTTTGATCGTTGAGTGAGACTACTTTACCGCCAATGCTGAGATCCCTGGGATATTTAGCATAGTTATCATTAACTGAAAATAAATAGCCGCCTTGATAAATACACCCGTAACTTAAAATCATAACATAGAACTTTATCGCAGGTGCATTCCTTGCACTAATGGTTATTGTACTGGGGATGGCTAAAGTACCTCTATCGCAATGGGATGAAGATTCAGGGCCCGGATGGATTGATATCACACAACTCGCTGCTGGCGACAGATGGCTATCGCAGGTACTTGTGGCACTGGTCCCCGCGGGCCAGTTTGGATAATGAATGGCGATCTCCAGGGCTATTTCATTCCCAACATTTTGGATGGTAATATCTCGGGTATTGCCTATCAAAGCGCTATTGCGTTGTTGATTGCTTACAGACAAAGCCAAATTGAGGACACTAGAAGAAAGTGTTGTTTTATCGGGTATGTTATTTAGCGCCACGCCCTGGGATAAGACGTGCTGAGTGGCTCCAAAAAAAAACACTAATATCAACCCGTATTTTATTCTATTTTTCATTTTTTTATCATATCTTTATGATCAGTGGATTTCAATCCAACCCTCGATTAAATCAAGAATTCACCGATCCTTATCCTTTTTAAATAGGGAAGGTGGCCGAATCTGCAATACCGCACTAAAAGCATAATAGTACTTTTCATCCCCATATGGTATATTGCGCAAAATTTTTTCCATTGGGTATCAAATTAATTGAGCTTTTTCATCCTTAAAGGTACTACCCGACGCATCATAACGCACGTTTTTATTTTTGTTGTATTGACCGTCTGTCTATTGCCTAAAAACGCTGTTGCATCACCTGTTGAACGATATGACTTTGGGGATATTTCTTACAGAGTTACTAAATCTTGGGAGCCTGATGTTGCTCTCTATGTTGCCCAACACTTTGCCGCGGAAAATGGTTTTAATGAACAAGATGTGTCTGTCACAAAATTAAAGGCAGGCGCTGCAAATAATTTTATCTATTTTGTGTTTATAGATAATCAAATGACATTTGTGATAAAAGGGCTTTCTTCAGAAAGGGAAGCGGATGCTTTGCTTGCGCTACAGAATTATCCAAAATTACAAGCAATTCAAAATAATGCAAAGGCCGCCACTGTTTGTTTAAGTAAGTTAATCCAGTTTTACCAGGTAAAAAATGATGCTCATATTTATTATTTTGCCATTCTTGAAGCGGCTCAAGGACAAGAACTCTTTAAAATAATGAATGATGAACTGCTTCAACATAAAGATTTAAACAAACTAAAAGATATTTTCTATCGTATGGGTCAACAAATCAGTGAACTACATAAGAGTGTAGTGGGTGATGATCAATTCATATCGCCAAGAAACCTGGCAACGGTAATCCATGATGATTTTCATCCGGAAAATACTTTTTATACTATTGAAACAAACCGGTTGTCTTTAATTGATAACGAAAGTATGGGGGTGAGTATTGCAAATCCCTTACCCATTGCTAGGGAAATTTATGGGTTATATGAAATTCCCATCATCAGATGGCCATCAGAAAAAGTGACGATTGATATTTTAAAAGCCGCTGATCCACATGACATAGCCAGTATTTATATTGAATTAATCAACGGAATGGCCTCCGTATACCAAAATCCAGACGATGCAAAAAACTTGTTTTTGAAGACTATCATTGAATTAAATAATATGGCAATTGCATTTCTAGAAGATAATAATTCCGAACCTTGGATGTTATATCCCACTGATAAACGTGAGGATCATATCGTTTGGGGCAAATTATCTCATGCCGTCAATAATCCGAAGCTTGCCGAAATATATATATCCAAATTAAAAACAATCACTAGCGACTTATCCTTAACAATTGATCTTTCAACGGGATTGGGGCTGGAGTTACATTAGCGCGCTTGAGATGCTTTTCAAGATCATTTAATATTTTTCTTTTATGTGCAAATGAGCGATTATTTCTTAAGTTCTAAGCGAAGCTAGAAGAAGGTAACGATGAAATATATTACAAGGGTTAAGTGGACCTCTGTCAGTCGTCCAGACGACCCTGAAGCATTTGATAAGGCAAGAGCCTATGGCATAGAACTATATTGCTCTAGAAGAGTCAATGGACCCTTGAGGACTTCAGCTTCGCATCCTTTTGATGGTGAGCTCACAAGGGTCAGAAAGAATGCACGTCTTGATGGATATTACGAATATGAATGTGTGTACAAGGAGGGCCCTGAGGATAAAGCATTGATGGAAGCACATGATGGCGATTATCTACGGGATCTTTACTACAAAGAGTGTTGGAAAATGTTTCTCAGGGAGCTCACATGGCGGGATGAGCTGCCTAAAGCTATGAGTCATCATCATTTAGGGCTTGATCGTGGTTCATTGCATCACCAAAATTTAAAAAGAGAATTTGCATCTGAAAATTCATTGGTCCATTCTTCGCTTGTGGAGAGGACCACTCGGGCTCATGAGGCATCAGGAACTCTTGCCAATGAGCGTGGTCGAGGATATCTGACGTTGGCCCGGTATGACGATGCATTGCGTGAATTTACAGATGCGGTGAAACGCCATGAAAAGTCCTCAATATTTGTTTACAATCAAGGTTTGGCGTATCTTTATCTTTGGCGTTATGACGAAGCGATCCAGTGCTTTCAGACGGCCATCAAGTTAGGGAATAAAGATCTATCAGGGATTAGTAAGGCTCATTATCTTAGAGGACTCCAAAAGAAGACTTCAGACGTTTTGGGTGCGATTGAGGATTTCAAAATGGCCCTTTCCCTCAAAAAAGAAGAAGATTATACAGAAGCCAGAGTAGAGTTGGTACAAGCTCAATTATTAGTGAGAGACAAAAAGGGAGGACCGATAAGAGAAGGCGCTATTGCAAGAGCTGGGTTTTATCGGGAATCCTCGCGACGACTCGTCATAGCTAGTGATCCCAAAAAAGTCGAAAGTGTCCGTCCAAGTGAAACCCTTGCGATGAGCGGGAAAAGATCTACGACAGTACGTCCTTCCGTTAGAGCTGGTTTGTTTAGGGTGGTGGCTAGAACAGACGATAGTGTTAGAGTCGCTCCGCGTCTGCATTTGATGGTACAAGGGGTTGGGAAGATTTGAAACAGTATAACATTCAAATGATGTTCATTTGCATTGTCTATAAACCCCTATTTTTTAGATTCTTCAACAAGTTATTTGATGAAGTGGTGCACATACGTGCTTGAGATGCTTTCCAAATTGAGAAGATAAGCCTTTTTTTCAAGACCGCCACCAAAGCCAACCAGATCCCCATTGCGCCCAATCACGCGGTGACATGGAATAACGATTGAGATCGGATTTAAACCATTTGCCATCCCAACCGCTCGAGCTTTGTTTCTATCACCCATTCTTTCTGCCTGTTCTGCATAACATATGGTTGTCGCGTAAGGGATTTTTACCAGCTGATTCCAAGCTGCTACTTGAAATTCAGTACCCTCCAAAACTAAGGGCAAATCAAATGTTTTTCTTTTTTTTTGAAAATACCCAGTCAATTGTTTTTTAGTTTCTATCATCGTTGGGTCATTCTTTGAATGAATAAGACCACTTAGACTATGTTCCCACCTTGGATTGGCTCGATCAATGTCCCAAATGATGGCATGCAACCCTTTGACAGAGGTGATGATGGTTAACAAGCCAACCGGTGAATCCATCTCATCATAAGTAGCTTCTTTCGGCAATGATTGAATACCCCTAATTTTTTTCATACATTTCGCCAGTGGGTGTTAAGTGGACCCTTTCCCTTGCGCTGGTTGTTTGCCAGTGGAGCAAATTTGAGCTTCGGCCATGAAAGACATCAAGATACTTTATCAATCAATGGATATTTTTCAATATTTATCAATGAGTCAAGGTCTAAATCTATGTCTAAATTTTGCCAGTGAAGATGATGGTGATGTAATAACTCAACGCAAAAAATATCAGATAGTTTAGCATCTACAAACCAAGGAAATTGCTCATAAGATAAAAAATATTCACCATCATTCAGCAATAACCAAACTCCAAATGGCGTGGTATGAATTTCAATCGTTGAAGTGAGTTTTCCATGCTTTAATGATGTCATTGACATGCTCCTCTACAATTTTTTGTAATTCATTTAATTGTTTTTTTGATAATTTGAAATAATCAGACAAACAAACAATGGGCTCAATCCAGAATTTAGCTTCCCCATCTTCACAAATGACGTGAATATGCTTTCTTGTTTCTTCTCTTGAGAAAAAAAAGAATCGATAACTCTTGTATTTGAATACAGTGGGGGTCATTTATGCTGTCCTGTCGGGTGGGATAGATGTTGAGATCCCCTTTTTCGAGAATAACATGAGTGGTTTAGGTTCTCAATTTAAATCAGAACCGGTTATGATGTTGAGCTCAAAATAAAAATGAAAGCCCTAAGGTCAATGTGTTTTCACTGGCAAGTTCACCAACCTGACTCTGTAGCGTTTTAAATACGCCATAATTTTGCTGATGTTCAAATTCAGCGAATAAGTTCAATCCAGGCATGAGACGGTAATATGGTCTGACAATAAAGCGCAGCTGATTCAGACCATTACCAACCTGAGCCTGGAGCACAGTCTTAGATGCCAGGATACTACGTACTCCGACTCTCATGAGAAAGTTATTGGTGATTTGCGTGTCACGGGATAATTCCACATCTAATTTAGTACTACCATCAAAGTAGTAAACTCTAACGTCTGTATCAATAAAATAAGGCATTAACCCTTCAAGACCGATACCAGGTTGCCAATAAGGGGTTAGCGCGGGACGATTAAAGTAATTAATACCTCCTTTGATCGCCCAAAACTGACTCATGAGGTGCCAATAAAAAATATCCATATCGGCATTTTTTAACAAGAACATCGTACGTTTCGCCTGGCGCTATTTTTAATGCTTTCATGGGATACGGCATCACATCGTTACCATCGACTTGCACCAACTTTAACACATTGGCACAAGAATTCAATCTATGACCGCGCACAGTATAGATTTTATGGATGAGACGGCGTAAAATCGCCTGAATTTGCGGGAATAGCTCAGTTGGTAGAGCACAAGCTTCCCAAGCTTGGGGTCGCGAGTTCGAGTCTCGTTTCCCGCTCCAGAATTTTTGTGTCATATGAGCTTTGAAAATCTGGCGATTCAGTATAGGATTACAACCGCAGGATGGCTTGTTTGTTTTTCCGTGACATTAACGCTCATTTGAAACTTTAAGGAAAATTCCATGAAAAAAAATATGTTTGGTGTGTTGGTTTTCGTTTGTTCTTTTATTTGTATTCAACCCTATGCTATTGCGCATGATCACCAATCAAGAACTGCTTGTGCTTGTGGTGTATGGTCCGAAAATATGATGAAAACGTTCAAGCTAGATGAAGCGCAAATGGCTAAAATCAAAGGGATTAAAGAGCAGTTAAAAACCAGTCTTCAATCAAGTCAAGATCAATTGAAAACATTGCGTGGAGAAATCAACCAGCAAGTTCAGTCAGAACATATGGACACATCTAAGCTTGATGCTTTGATTCATAAAAAAGTACAACTGATGGGTATGTTGATCAAAGAAAAATCTATCGCTAAGCATCAGATATATGAGTTATTAAATGCGAAGCAAAAAGTTGAATATCAACATATGCAAGCGTCACGAGAAGAAAAATTAGAGCACAAATTTCATAGTTGCCACGAAGAGTAGATCTGTTATTTAGACAAAACTGCATGCGTCTTTTTGCATGCAGTTTTGTCCATAGTCCCAATGATTACCTTCAATATGACAACTTGTCAAATTCCATGGGTAGACCCAATTTAGATGACAATTTCTTCTGCTGGCGGACGTAAATTATACGAAGAGCTCATGCAATGCCCATAAGCGCCCGTATTGGCAATCAGTAGGATGTCATTTTCAAAGGTGTCGGGTAGCAGTCGATCATAACCTAAGGTATCACTGGATTCGCAAATAGGGCCTACGATATGGGCAAAGGCTTTTTTCTCATCGTTCAATCGGGTTAAATTAACCATCTCATGATAAGCTCCGTACAATGCTGGTCGGATGAGAGAATTCATGCCCGTTTCAATGCCAACAAAACGAACTCGTCCTTTTTCTTTGCATTGGGTCACCTTGGCAAGAATCACACCACTCTCAGCCACAAAAAATCGTCCAGGCTCAAGCCAGAGGGACAGATGAGGATAGCGTGATTTGACGGCCATGAGGGACTCATTGAGCGCTTCCATATTCAGGGGTTGCTGTCCTGGTTTGTCAACGATGCCTAATCCACCGCCCATGTTGATGATTTGAACATCAGGGAAGCGCTCAATAGCGCCGGCCAACATCAGAGCGGTTTGTTGCCATAAATCTGGGGATAAAATACCACTGCCAGAGTGCGCGTGTAATCCTATGACTTTGATTTGATATTTTCGCACCCATTCACTGACACTATCCAAATGATCTTGGATAATGCCAAACTTAGATTCGTTACCGCCAGTGCATACAAATTTATGATGTCCCGCACCACATCCTGGATCAATGCGTAACAAAACGGATTGATTGCGTAATAGGTCTGGCCATTGCTCTAAGGGATACAAACTGTCGATGGTCACATAACACCCACTCGCGAAGGCCGCTTCATATTCTTTTTTTGCTGCAAAATTGGGGGTAAATAATAAACGGCGTTTATCGATGCCGGGGAAGAGCGTCAACACATGATTTAATTCTTGGATAGAAACACATTCAAAGCCAACGTTTTGTTCAAAAATGGCTTTCAAAATTTCAGGATGTGGGTTGGCCTTGATGGCGTAAAATAAGTGATCGATGGCTTTCAAGTTCAGCAATTCAGTGGTTTTTTCAATAATGGTTTGGGTGTGATACACGTAGCATGGCGAATGCGCTTCAGCCAGTTGTAATAAGGTTTCGCGCGCAATATCCCACCAGGGCGTTTTTCTTTCAATGGGATGACCAAACTCCTCATGCCAGCTTTTGGAATAATAAAAACTCTGTGGGTTATTTTCTATGAGAAGATTGTGCAATTGTTGACAAAGCTTTTCAGCCTGTGATTCATCCACCACAAAGGTCAAATTCAAATCATTGGATGCCAGGGACATGAGATAGACCTGTTTCGATTCGAAAACTTCAAGAGTTGGCCCTAATTGAGGGAGAATGGTGCGAATATGGTGGCCCACAAGACTGACTGCACTGCAAGGTTCAATGATTTTTGCGCGGCAGAAAGTGTTCAGGTCGGCGATGAGTGCGTCTAGTGCACGTCTGTCTTTGAGTTTTGCATTGCTGTCTAAGGATAGGGTGACGTTGAATTCAGAGGAAGACAGTAAATCAACTGAGAACCCATGGTTTTTAAAGGTTGTAAAGACATCGGCTAAAAATCCAACCTGTTGCCACATGCTCAAAGTATCAATAGAAATCAGCGTGATGCTGTGTTTGACTAAGATGGATTTGATGGGTGGGGCAAAATCATCACTTTCTTTGGTGATGAGGGTCCCTGAATGCAAAGGCATCCATGTGTATTTGACACTCATGGGAATGCCCACACGTCTGACCGGCGGGATGCAATTGGGATGCAGCACTTTAGCACCCATAGATGCGATTTCCTGAGCTTCATCATAATTCAGTTGTTTTAAAAGACGCGCATGAGGTAATTGGTGTGGATTGGCGGTGTAGATGCCAGGAACATCCGTCCAAATTTCACAGGCCGTGGCTTCTAAAATGGCGGCAAGCAATGCAGCTGAGGTATCTGAACCGCCTCGACCTAATAAAACCGTATCGCCTTGTTCATTGGCGGCGATAAACCCCTGGGTGATAATGGCATCAAATCCGCTTTGCTTAAGTTCTTTAGCAAGCGTGAGATTTGGCTCACATCGGCCATGGGCCGTTAGAAAATTGACAGCGTCACCTCCTTGAATGGGGGTGGTGACTATGGCTTTTCGGACATCAAACCATTGACAGCGAACCCCCTCATTTTGCAAAAAGGCATGCCCTAGACGGGTCATCATCAATTCGCCCAAGCTTAAAATGTGTGCTTGTGTTTTTGGGGGAGCTTCTCGTAAAAGGGCGATACCCGTCAGCCATTGTTTTAACTGCAAGAGATCCGCATCGAGGAGATCTTTTGACACCTCGAGGGCAAGTGCTAAATTGCAGTAATTTTCTGTGAGCTCAGTGAGTAGGCCATGATGCTCATCCAACAGAGCTGCTTCAATCATTTTTTCCAATTGATTCGAAGCTTGGGTGAGGGCTGAGCAGACGATGATGGGTTGTTTATGCTCCTGGATATGTTGTTTGGTAATATGTGCGATATTGTTCCAAGTTTCTCGAGAGGAAACGCTGGTGCCGCCGAATTTTGTGATGATTTGGTGCATGACTAAGCCCGTTCAAAAATAGTACACGGTAACATGGAGTGAGGTGAAGTTACAAGGGAGAAAAAATAAAACAGGGCGAAAAAATAAAATAATGAAGAAATGGTTTGCAAAGGATTTGGATTCATTTATCATCGATCCTCCTATTTAGGATCGGGAGCAAATGGCATGGTCAAACCTCAAAAAACATTACTATATTTGGCTATGATAGCCCTCATCATACATCCCACAGCTCACGCGGGTGGATTTTCTCTTTATACCGAAAGCAGTGCGGCGGCCATTGGAAATTTTGCTGCAGGGGTTGCTGCTGAGGTTACTGATGCCTCCATCGGTTGGTACAACCCAGCGGGTCTTGTGATGCTTCAAAAGCAACAAGTTGTCTTGGGTGGTGTCGGTGTATTTCCGAGTACCGAGCTGACGGGAGTCAGTACCTATACCACCAACAATCCTTTGTTGGTGGGGCGGCCTCCTTATACTCAGTCTTTCAATCATTTGCAGGGGGCAGAAAGTGCTGTGGTGCCTTCGTTTCATTATGCCTTGCCGCTGGGAAAGCGAGCAGCTTTTGGATTTAGTGTGGTCTCTCCTTTTGGTTTGTCAACGCATTATTTTAATAATTCACCCGTGCGTTATGCGGCAACCTACAGTGATTTGAAAACGGTTAATATTTCGCCTGAGTTGGGGGGCTTGTTAACGGATCATTGGTCCATCGGTGGTGGGCTAGATTTCCAATATGCAAATGTAGAATTTGATCGAATGATTGGCTCTCCTGCGTATCTCCAATTTTATTCGATAGCGATTCCTGACTCTGGTGTCACGCCGACTACTCTGGATTCAGAAAGCAAGAATTCTGGGGATTCGTTTGCCATGGGTTTTCATATGGGAACCATGCTGATGTTCGATGATAACCATACCCGTGTGGGCTTGAATTATCAATCAGGCACAAGCCACCTCTTTAATGGTCAAAGTCAGTTGACGGGCAGACTCGCTGATCCCTCATTGATCATTGCCGATCCTCTTAATGCAAATCCTAAGGCCCTTTTTATCAGCAATACCTTATCAAGTGATGCCATTCATTTGCCGGCGATTGTGACTTTAAGTGGTTATCGAGATCTGAATCCCAAATGGGCTCTTCTGGGATCTCTGGTTTATTCAGGTTGGAGCACCTTTCAATCCATTACTCTCAATGATGTTGCCGCAGGGGTACCTTCTCCTTCGGGCGATGGCTCCGTAGTTCAGACGCTTGTGAAATCTACAACCATCGAAAACTATCGCAACACTTGGCGTGTTGCCTTGGGAGCGAACTATCATGTGAATGATCAGTGGATGATGAGATTTGGGGGCGGCTATGACCAAACCCCAACGGTGACTGCTGAAAGGGACGTGCGTCTACCAGACTCTGATCGTTGGGCTTTATCGATAGGGGCTCATTATCAAGTACTGCCAAGTCTGGGCTTTGACCTAGGTTATACGTACCTCTTTGGGGTTCATAACGCGGTCATCAATAATACTCAAGCGATTGGCGCCACGTCATCATACCTTGTCGATGCCATCTCAAAGAACTCCGCTCAATTGGTGGGCTTACAAATGGTGTGGACCATTGATTCAGAAAAGTAGTAAAATAGGGGGCCCAGCACAGCCCCTCACCAGGTCTTAAGGCCTAAGGGGCCGTAATCGTTGTTTCGCCAGGACCATTGACAGTCAAAGTAAAGCCATTGCCACTCAACTCTTTGGGAGTGATATCGCCTGTTTCTAATTCTAGAGTGACGGTGCCAAGGGGAATAGGATCAGACGTGTCTGTTTTCATCATGATGAGAGCAGTGCATTTGCCATCGGTAGTATGACCAAAGCACGCCATCTTAACGAAAGTCCAAAACACTTTTCCATCACTGTGCGCTTTGGTGGGATGATTGGATGGGATAGTTTGGTCGATAAAAGCGTTGGATTCGAAGTCGGTCAAATTATGGGTTAGTAGTTGTTTTGGAGCAACGGCAAGGAGTGACGATGCAAATAAACATAAAGCGGCTGCGGTGATGTGTTTTATGGTGTGTAACATGGGTGTTCTCCGTGGTTATAAAAAACAGTCGATTAGAATAGCCTTTCTTTAGACATTCTGCAAAAGTGTTTTATAATGAGTTCAATTTCTACAGGCTACTTTATGAAAACACAAGACTTTAATTTTGAACTTCCTCCAGAGCTGATTGCGCAATACCCCTTACCCGTGCGGAGTGATTCCCGATTGTTGGTCTATGATGCCGCAAGAGATCATCATGCACACCAGTTGTTCAAGGACATCGTGTCATGTTTTGAACCTGGGGATCTTTTGGTGATGAATGATAGTCAAGTGATTCCAGCGCGTTTGTATGGCACCAAGGCCACAGGGGGTAAGGTGGAGTTTTTGGTGGAGCGGATATTGGGATTTGATACTTTTTTAGCGCATATTAAAGCCAGCAAATCACCAAAGGCTGGGATGCTTATCCACTTGAATTCCGATTGGCGTGTGGAAATGGTTGAAAAACAAGATGACTTATATCTTTGTCAGTTAAATGGAGATGTTCTGCAAATGCTGCAACATATTGGTCATATTCCTTTGCCTCCCTACATCACCAGAGCGGATGATGCCCTCGATTCAAGCCGCTATCAGACCATCTACGCTAGGCACAAAGGATCTGTCGCCGCACCGACTGCAGGATTGCATTTTGATGAAAGGGTCATGGCCGAGTTGAAATCTGCAGGAATTAATGTAGGGTATTTGACGCTACACGTGGGGGCCGGGACATTTAGACCCGTTCGAACAGAGTGGATAGCTCATCACAAAATGCATTTTGAGCGAATCACCGTGAGTGAAGAATTATGTGCCCTCGTTAAAGAAACCCGAGCATTGGGAAAGCGGGTGATTGCCGTGGGAACGACTGCACTTAGGAGTTTGGAAAGTGCGGCTGTTGAAGGTGAGCTGAAACCATGCCATCGTGAAACAGATATTTTCATTCAGCCTGGCTATTCTTTTCAAATTTGCAATGGTTTAGTGACGAACTTCCATTTACCCGAATCGACGCTTCTGATGTTGGTGAGTGCGTTCATAGGGCACAAACAAGCCATGTCCCTTTATCAAATGGCCATAGCTGCAAAGTATCGTTTTTTCAGTTATGGTGACACAAGCTTACTTCTGAGGTGAACTTCATGGATTTTTTTGGTGTCGCGCCTATGCTCACAACACCTGCAGGGGGTTGTTTAACAGCAGCGAACTGGCAAGATGCGAAAGTTTCCTTAGCCGCCTGTCATCTTGCCCCATGGTTGATGAAGCCTGGGATTGAGGTGTTAAGCTTGCTGAATGGATTAGCATCTTATATGGGGTGGTCCCTGCCTTGGGTTTTGAATGCATCGACGCTTTCCATGCGTTCTGAGGATCTTTTTGAAGTGCGTTCTCATTTCGATGGCAAAAAAAACACCTATTCTACGGTGGAGATTTTAACGCTCATCAAGACTTTAGCGCCCAATGGCGTGATTTTACCCAAAGCGATATGGCATTTATATGAGGCGTTGCCTGAAGAGATGTTGTGCTTTATCCATTCAAGTGCTCTTTCAGAAGCAGGTAAACTCAACAGATCTTATGGCGCATACTATAGCCATGTCGATCGTTCATCGACACTGGCCGCATTATGTCTGCATCAGATGACCCATCCGGATGTCCCGTGCTATGTGTCGGGCGATATCGGACAGTCTTTGATTCGTGAATGCTTTGAAAATGGTGCGCAAATCGTCGAGACAGATAGACCGGCGGCAGATGGCTATCAGGGCATAGCTTATGGCGAAGAAGGGGCAATGGCTATCCACGAAGTCCATTTTGCTTTGCAATTTACCCCATTGGATGCCAACTGTGACTGTAAAACCTGCAGCCAGAAATTGACTCGAGCCTATTTACACCACCTGTGGCACCATACGCCATTGTTGTGTCAACGTTTTATTATCCAACATAATGTGCATCTTTGTGCACAGACTATTTGCTGACTCCAGTGACGATAAACTCGAACTTTATTTACCTCACCAAGAAATCCCTATATCATGTCTCGCTTGTGCGTTAAGGAGGAAAAAATGAGTTTTTTTATGAGTGATGCGATTGCAGCGGTTGGCTCAGCGCCAGCAGCACCAACAGATGGGACTTTTTCATTGATCATGGTTGGGGCTATTTTTATTTTGTTTTATTTTATGTTGATTCGACCGCAGAACAAACGTGCGAAAGAACATCGACAATTGGTGAGCCAGATCCAAAAAGGAGATGAAGTCATCACCTCTGGGGGAATGCTCGCGAAAGTGGCAAGCGTTGATGAACAATACATCAAAGTGCTTATAGCTGAAGGCGTTGAAATTTGTTTACAACGCAATTCAGTGACTTCGGTGCTCCCTAAAGGCACTTGTAAATCCCTTTAAGACGGATGTAGGGACACGGAAATGCAAAACAAATACCCACTTTGGAAAAACCTGATGCTGATTTTTATCACGCTCATCGGGTTGGTTTATGTGCTACCTAATTTGTACAGTGAATACCCTGTTGTGCAAGTGTCATCACAAGCTTCTACGCCCTTGGAGCCGCTTGCCTTAGAGGCCCTGGTGAAGAAGGCACTTTTGGCACATCATCTGCCAGATCAAGGCATCATTCTTCATGATGACGGTCTTGAAGTGCGGTTTGTCTCAACTGATACGCAATTGTTGGCTAGAGATGTGATTAAAAATGCCTTGGCTCGCAGTATACTGTTGCCTTAAATTTGGCTCCGTCTACGCCTGAATGGTTGTCTGCAATTCACGCAGATCCCATGAAGCAAGGGCTTGATTTGCGAGGAGGGGTGCATTTTCTGCTTGAAGTGGATATTGAGAGTGTCATTAATCGTCGATATGAAGGGATGCTAAAAAACCTCGGTTCGGATTTGCGGGAAGCCGGCATGCGATATGCCGGGATTCGTTATGTGAAGGATACCGGGGTTGTGGTGCGTTTTCGGACCATGCAGGCCACTGATGATGCTGTGGCTGAACTCAGCAATAAAACATCAAGTTATTCCTTGATCAAATCCAAAGATGGGCTTGATTTTACAGCATCCTTGTCTTCTTCTGAGCTGAACAATATCCGTCAGAATACCATTGAACAAACCATGAGTATTTTGCGTAATCGGGTGAATGAGCTCGGCGTGGGCGAAGCTGTCGTTCAACAGCAGGGGGGGACTCGTATTGCCGTTGATTTACCTGGGATTCAAGATGCGGCTCGCGCTAAGCAAATTCTTGGGGGGACTGCCACCTTACAATTTCATTTGGTGGATCAAGAAAATGATCCAGAGATTGCAAAACAAACCGGCGCAGTGCCTATGGGTAGTAAATTATTCATGATGAATGGTCATCCTCTTTTGTTAAAACGGCAAGTTGTTTTGAGCGGAGATTCCATCACCAGTGCTAGTTCAAGTTTTGATCAACAATCGGCGACGCCTGCTGTGTCAATTCAATTGGGCGGCGGTGGGGAAACCTTTTTCACCAAAGTCACGCGTGAAAACATTGGGAAGCGGATGGCGATTGTTTTTGTTGAAACCAAAACGGAGCCTGAGACAATTGATGGCAAAACAACCCGTGTTACTCATCATGAGGAGCGGGTGATCAGTGCGCCTGTCATTCAAAATGCTTTGGGAAATAATTTTCAAATCACGGGTCTCACAGATACTAAGGAAGCCAGCAATCTGGCGCTGTTGCTTCGAGCTGGGGCGCTGCCGGCTGCCATCTACCCGGTTGAAGAACGAACCGTTGGCCCAACACTTGGGAAAGAAAATATTCGACGGGGTATGGTTTCGTTAGAAGTAGGTATGGGGCTCATTTTGGTCTTGATGCTTGTATACTATCGGGTTTTTGGCTTGGTCGCTAATGTGGCCTTACTGCTTAATTTGATTTTATTGTGCGCTCTTTTATCGATGATTGGGGCGACGTTATCCTTACCGGGTATAGCAGGGATTGTGCTAACGGTTGGGATGGCCGTGGATGCCAATGTGCTCATTTACGAGCGCATTCGAGAAGAGCTACGTCACGGGCTGTCACCGCAAGCGGCAATTTATGCAGGTTACGAGCGAGCATTTGCGA
Source organism: Legionellales bacterium (assembly GCA_026399195.1). GTDB lineage: Bacteria > Pseudomonadota > Gammaproteobacteria > Legionellales > Legionellaceae > JAPLRK01. Next base: position 55,170 of record JAPLRK010000072.1, on the reverse strand, counting down.
CTATTCTTGATGCCAATATCACTACGTTAATTGTCGGTATTGTTTTGTTTTCAGTTGGAACAGGCCCAGTACGAGGTTTTGCGGTCACTTTGTCACTCGGACTTTTGACCTCCATGTTGACAGGCGTGACGTTTACCCGGGCTTTTGTGAATTGGATTTACGGCAGTAGACAAGTGAAAAAATTGTCAATCGGGATTTAGACCATAAGGATCGGGAACGAAGTAACTTCCTGTTTTTTGCACAAAAACAGGAAGTTACTTCGTTCCCGATCCTAAATAATATGTGAAGAAAGCGACATGCCGCTTTCTTCAAATGACATACAAGGAGCATTGATGGAATTTTTTAATCCCAATTCAAAGGTTGATTTTATGGGCGCCCGTAAATGGGCTGCACTTTTATCTATCTGTATTTTTGTCCTTTCAATCGGGGCGCTTGCTGTGAAGGGGTTGAAATGGGGTTTGGATTTCACCGGGGGCACACAAATTGAGGTTTCCTATTCCAATGCTGCTGATTTGCCTAACATCCGTGAGAGTTTATACAACATAGGCTTTAAAGAAGCTCAAGTGGTGAGTTATGGAACTTCCAGAGATGTTTTGGTGAGTATTGCCCCTCGTGAAGACTTCGATCAATCCTTATTGGTCAATCAAGTGATGCAAGCTTTGCCAGGTGCTGTGAAACAACGTGTTGATTTTGTAGGGCCACAGGTGGGTAAAGAATTAGCCACAAAAGGCGTGTTGGCGATTGTTATTTCGTTATTGGCCACCATGATTTATATTGCCATGCGCTTTGAGTATCGTTTGGCGTTTAGTTCATCTATTGCATTGATTCATGATCCTATTCTGATTCTCGGGATCTTTGCGGGGTTTGGGATTGAGTTTGATCTCAAGGCATTGGCAGGATTGCTTGCGGTGATTGGCTATTCGTTGAATGATACCATCGTGGTTTTTGATAGGGTTCGTGAAAATTTTGTCAAGGTTAGGCGTGCGAGTGCTATCGAAATCATGAACATTTCCATCAACCAAACGTTATCACGAACCATCATGACCTCGGTACTCACGCTTTTTGTTGTCGTAGCCCTTTTCGTTTATGGCGGCGAAACCATCCATGGATTTTCATTGGCGCTGATCATAGGGATTGTGGTGGGAACCTATTCTTCTATTTATGTGGCTGGCGCTTTGGCAGTGGTCATGGGCTTAGATAGAAAAGATTTTCTCCCGACGCTTCGCAAAGAAATTGATGAGCGTCCATAACTCGGCAGCATAAAGTTGACAACTAGTGACGCAATTTGTCACCATGAACGGTGTTTGTTTGCTGGATGTATTGTTGGCATCGGATATGCATGATGTTAGATGTGATTGTTATTCATAATAAGGAGATTACCATGAACCGCATGAGACAGAAGGGCTTTACGCTGATTGAATTGATGATTGTTGTTGCGATTATTGGCATTCTTGCCGCAATTGCAATTCCTGCGTATCAAGACTATATGATTAGGGCGCGAGTGACAGAGGCGATTGTAGCTGGCGATATGGCAAAGACCGCTGTATCTGAAGCCACACAGTCATCAGGGGCATTACCTGCTGATAACGCCGCTGCAGGTTTAGGAACGCCGGCTTCTTACGCTTCCACTAATTTAACCTCAGTCACAGTGACTGCTGGCGCTATTGCATTGCTTCTCCCCAACACAGCAACTTTGGGCAGTCAAGCAGCTTTCACCGTCACCTTGTCACCTGGAGCATATGTTGCAGGCTCACCTTTGATTTGGACCTGCTCTACATTGCCAGCCACTGCATGGCGTTATGTTCCTCAAAACTGCAGGAACTAAGTTGAAGTGACTTTACTGAACCTTAAAAACCGCCAATGGGCGGTTTTTTTTTATCTCCAGGGACCCGATCCTAGCTTCTTTTCCACCAATCTGTGATTCAGGCGAACATAGTCTGGTATGCCATGTACGTAGGGCGGGTAGGCTTCTCCTTGGATGAGCGGCGCCAGATAGCGGCGGCATGCGTCAGTGATGCCCATTTTATCATCGCTGATGTAGGCTTTCGGTAGGGTTTTTTCAAGGTTAGCAACCTCGGCCAAGGGGACATGGCTGATGGACCAACGGTAAGGAACGTCTTGTTCACGCAGGATGATGGGCATGATCTCGTTATGGCCACTTAAGGCTAATTCGACAGCCGCTTGACCTAGGGCATAGGCTTGTTCAACATCAACAGCTGAAGCAATATGCCGGGCGGCACGCTGTAAATAATCAGCGACGGCCCAGTGGTATTTGAAGCCCAATTCATGTTTGATTAGTTGTGCCAGCACGGGTGCAACACCGCCTAATTGAGCATGTCCAAACGCATCGCGAAGACCCGCGTCGCTTAAAAATTCACCTTGGGTATTTCGGATCCCTTCAGAAACCACGATGACACAATAGCCGTGGGTTTCAACGCATTCGGCCACTCGTTTTAGGAAAACGGTGGGTTCAAAGGGAACCTCAGGGAAGAGGATAATATGGGGTGGCTCATTTGCAGAGCGACCAGCCAAACCACTGCTGGCAGCAATCCATCCTGCATGGCGGCCCATGACCTCCAGGATAAAAACTTTGGTGGAAGATGCGGCCATTGAAGCCACGTCAAAACCTGCCTCAAGGGTCGAAATGGCGATGTATTTTGCAACCGATCCAAATCCTGGGCAGGTGTCAGTGAAGGGTAAGTCATTGTCTACTGTTTTTGGGATCCCAATGCAGGTGACTGGATATCCAGAGGTCGCGGTCATTTGGGCTACTTTGTTCGCAGTATCTTGTGAATCTCCTCCACCATTATAGAAGAAATAGCCGATGTCATGGGCTTTAAACACCTGAAGCAGTCGCTCAAATTCAGGCCCATTGTCTTTTAATTTGTATCGACAAGAGCCAAAAGCGCCTGATGGGGTGTGCATGAGTTTGGCGATGGTAGCGTCATCTTCATAAGAGGTGTCAATGAGTTCCTCGTTTAAGGCTCCTAAAATGCCATTTTTGGCTGCAAACAGGGTTCCAATGGATTGGGGATGACGACGAGCCGTTTGAATCACACCACACGCCGACGCATTGATGACACTGGTCACACCACCTGATTGTGCATACATTGCATTTTTTACCGCCATATTTATCTCCTTATGATGGGATGCTTTCTGTTTGATAAGACCTGTCATATTCTTCGAGCACATCATCGATGCATAGAATCAATGTTCTGAACTCGGCTGTCAGGCTAGAGATGGATTTAGCCTTTTTGGCCATTTGCTCTAAGTTCGAAACAGCCCGTTCTAAGGCAGGAACACCACAGAAACAACAAGCGCCATGTAGGCGATGTGTGGCGCGTTCTAGTCCTTCTTGATCATGACCTTCCCAAAGGAAGAAAAATTCATCGCGATTTTTATGTAATTCAATGACAAAATGGTCGAGAAATTCTTTGGCCATTGCTTGGTTACCCGATACTTTTTGTAAACATTGAGACCAATGGATGGCCGTAGGGTTGGCTTTTTTTTGTAAACAGAGCTCAATTCCGGCCTTCTGAAGTTGTTCTTGATGGATATCAAAGCTGTTGGCACTGATTAAAATAATGGGCGTATTTTTATTTAAGACTGATTCGCTGTGAATGAGGCCTGCTGCTTCTAAACCATTGAGGATGGGCATTTGTAGATCAAGAAGAATGGCATTAAAGTGTTTGTGATTACAAATGGCAACCGCCTGTCTTCCATCATCCACCGTTTCAATATAGGGTTTTTCACCCAACATGGAATTGAGGAGTAACCGATTGACGGGGTTATCTTCAGCGACCAGAAGATGCGGTTGAGCGACACGCAATTCTGAGCGGAGGTTTTCAAGTTCATGATGATTTTTTGTTGTAAGAGCTACTTTGTTGAGTAGAGAGTCGATGGTGTCATGCAATTTTTGCATGTTGGGGGGTTTGAACAAAAAACCTTGAGCGCCCAAGACTTCATAATTTTGAATAGGCCATTTTGAAATCAGAACGCAGGGCATGGATTGTTGGTGGAGTAATATGCTGACTTGTTCCTCAGAGCCAGGATGAACACTGACGAACGCCAATTGATGGTCTGGATAGGTGTTGAATGCTGTTTCTAATTGATTGAAACTAGTGGTTCGTACGCATTGTATACCCCAATATCCTAAGCCATTACAAAGTGTTTCCAAATGCAATGGGTTATCGTCATAACAGATGACTTTGAGTTCGGCAAAGCGATGGATTTGTTGCTTTTCAGATTCATAAGGTGCAAATTTTTCCAACTTGAGGTGAATGGTGAAGGTTGAGCCTTTATAAAGTTCGCTGGTGAGAGATATTCTCCCACGCATTTGTTCGGCTAATTTTTTACAAATCACCAATCCTAATCCTGAGCCACCATATCGACGAGTGATGGATGTGTCGGCTTGATTGAAAGCTGTGAATAGGGTGGTTTGATCTTCAGGGGAAATGCCAAAGCCTGTGTCTGTGATGGAAATGGATAGGGCATATTCTTTTTCAGATTCTTTGCTTAGCGTTGTTCTGATGAGCACATAGCCATGATCGGTAAATTTCACTGCGTTGCTCACGAGGTTGCTTAACATTTGTTTGATTCGTAACGGATCGCCGAGCATTATTTTGGGTACATCAACGGCTGTAGATGGGATGAGGTCGATGCCTTTTTTATGCGCCATTGGCGCGATGAGGGCCAGGACGTCATCGATGCAGGTACGCATATCTAGGGGGATGCAATCCAGGTGTAGCTTGCCGGCATCTATTTTGGAATAGTCTAAAATATCATTGATGATTTCTAATAAGTCTTGCGCTGAGGCTTTGATGGTTTTGACATAATCCAATTGGAGTGGGTCCAGCTTGCTGTCTAAGAGCACGTTTGTAAACCCAATGACTCCGTTCATCGGGGTGCGAATTTCGTGACTCATGTTGGCTATGAGCTCTGATTTTTGTCGGCTTTTTTCCTCTGTTTTCTTCTTATCGAGAGATAATTCGATGTTTTTTTCTTCAAGGAGTTCTAGTCCATGTTGGAGATCTGCTGTAGCCACTTCAATATGGTGGTTGAGATCGTGGATGGTGTCTAAATATTTTTTTTGTAAATGAACACAGCCTTTTCCAATGATTCCAAGTTCCAAGCCGCCAGTGATGGGAATTTTTGTTTCAAATTCATTGCTTAAGACTTGTTTCATGCTACGTCTTAAACGAGTAATGGGTAAATAAATACGTTTCGACAAAGAATGGTGGATGGCCAAACTTAAGAGTAGGCCAAGGAGTGTGATGAGAAACGTGACGATCAGCATTTGATAGTGCTTGATGAGCATCGGTTTGGTGTCAATGTCGAGTGACATCCACCCTAAAACATCATTGGCTTGAAACGTCAAAGGATTTTGTAGAAAAGAGCGAGATGTTGAAGCATAGACATTAAATTCCGGCAAGGTGATGGGGGATAAGAAATTGATAGTGTCCGGATTGATTTGTCTGCTTTCGATGGAGTCGCTGGTGACTTTGGGTGGGCTGAACATTTGTGGGAGCGCGTGTTTGTCACCTCTAAAGGCCAAGAGCCGGTGTTTGGCATCATAAAAGGCTAAGGCTTGTACGTCCGAATTGACGGTTGATGCGTCGATTAACCCTTGGAGGGTGCGTTTATCATCTCTTAAAAGTGCCAATTGAGCGACAGGGAGTAGTTGGTGGATATAGGCCTCACCCAGATGTTGAAGGTGTTGTTTTTGGTCTCTATCGAATTCCGCGTTATAGAAGAAGGCGAAGAAAAGGGCGACCACCAGAACTGGGAGCAGTGTGGCTAATCTAAGTTGATATTTGATCCCAATGACTTTCACACGAACCCATGACTTTTCGCAGAGCGCAAAATGAGCTATTATACCTTGATTAAATGATGGTTTACAAATGGAGTTTCAATGGGTGTGAGAACGCGTTTTGCCCCGAGTCCTACTGGGTTTTTACATGTTGGGGGGGTACGAACAGCCCTTTTTTCTTGGTTGTTTGCAAGACATCATCTCGGTGAATTTATTTTGCGCATTGAAGACACTGATCAAGAACGTTCCACGCCAGAATCTGTGCAGGCGATTCTCGATGGTATGCATTGGTTGGGTTTAAATCATGACGAAGGTCCTTATTATCAAACCCACCGATACGAGAGATATTCTACAGTGGCCCAACAGCTTCTAGAGGAAGGATTAGCCTATCGCTGTACCTGTAGTAAGGATCGGCTGGAGCAGATGCGAGCCGCGCAGCTTGAAGCGAAAGAAAAACCTCGTTACGATGGTCATTGTCGTTCAAAACAGTTGCCAGAAGGAGATGAGCCTTATGTCATTCGATTCAAAACCCCAGAGGATGGTGACGTATCGTTTCGTGACGAGGTGTATGGCAACATCACCGTGGCAAATGCGGAGTTGGATGATTTGGTCTTGGTGCGTTCAGATGGTCATCCTACTTATAATTTCGCAGTGGTGGTGGATGATTGGGACATGCTCATCACCCATGTGATTCGAGGCGATGATCACATCAACAACACGCCTCGGCAAATCAATCTTTTCAAAGCATTGAAGGCTCCAGTCCCCATTTTTGCTCATTTGCCGATGATTTTGGGTGATGACGGAAAACGTTTGTCCAAACGTCATGGCGCAGTGAGTGTGATGCAGTTCAAAGAGATGGGGTTTTTACCGCATGCTTTACTGAATTATTTGGTTCGTTTGGGCTGGTCTTGTGGCGATCAAGAAATTTTCAGTTTGGACGAGATGATCGATCGTTTTGATTTAAGTCATGTCAGTCGGGGTGTATCAAGTTTCAATTACGATAAACTGCATTGGTTAAACCAGCATTATCAAAAAGCAGACGCACCTGAACGTGTGGCAGAAGCTTTGGCTTGTCATTTTGAACGCGAAGGGATTGATGTGTCTCAAGGGCCGGCGCTGACAGACTTGGTAAGGGTTCAAGCCGAGCGATGTAAGACGTTGGTTGAAATGTGCGAAAAGAGCCGATATTTTTATCAAGACGAGATTGAGGTTGATGAAGACGCCAGAAAAAAACATTTGCGATCGGTGGTTTTGGAGCCATTAACCGTACTCTACGACAGGTTGACCCAAATGAATGAGTGGCAACCCAATGTTTTACAACAGTGCATCAATGATTTGAGTGCAGAGTTCAACATGAACATGGGGAAAATTGCGCAACCATTGCGAGTGGCCATTACTGGCAGCAGTAATTCGCCTTCCATCGATATGACATTGACGTTCATTGGAAAAAAACGCACCTTAGAACGCTTAGAACAAGCGTTGGCGTGGATTCGACGCCGTGCTGATCTCGTATAGATTGGATCATCGGTCGGATGGAAAACTTTGTATCATGTGATTAGCTAATAATGTGACATGCGGTTCTGTTAACATAGTCGTATGAGAGCCTGGTGTGTCATGTACATTGAGCCCTAATTGGGTATGAAGCTGCCAATTTTTACAAATTAAAAACTGAAAATTTACATCAGTTTAAGAGAATTTTAAATTTTATGGTGAGCATTCCGGCCGCGATCCTTATTTCGCTCCCGATCCTAAGAGCGCTGTCCTTGGTGACCGGTATACAAGCGCACTTTAGCTTCAGGAAAATGAGTCTGTAGATCGCTGTGGATTCGTTCTGGTAGGGCCAGGCATTGATCAAGGGTGTTCTCACAGAACACGTCGATAATGAGTTGTCCATCCAAGTAATGAATGATCCACGTTTGAATGAATGGGAAATCCTTCTGCCAGGGATGGAGGAGGCGTTGTTCGAGGATGATTCGGTTGGGCAGGTGTAAGGAAGGGGAGGCTATTTCATCATCCTCAGGGTCAACGTGGACTGTGACATCTTTCACATGATGAAGTGTCGTCATGAGGGCGCAGTGTACATGCTGGGCGATGTAGTGGCCTTCAGACACAGAAAGATAGGGGGCGACGAGAACATGGACGTCAATGAAAATATCCCGACCCATCATACGGCTGCGTAATTGATGGATTTTTTTTACCCCATTCACAGAGGTGATGATTTTCTGAATAGCCTCTAAAGTTTGTACATCAACCCCACTGTCGACCAATTCTTTCACACTGTTCCAACCATAGCTTATGCCCATTTTGATGATCAAGAGGCCCACCACAATGGCTGCTGTCGCATCAAGTGCGGTAAACCCTGCCATACTGCCCAATAATCCAACCAGGACTATGACGGATGCCCCAGCATCTGAGCGATGGTGCCAGGCATTGGCAATGATGAGATCTGATGTGATAAGGTTTCCGATGTATCGGGTATAATGAAACAATCCCTCATTTGCAAAGATGGAAAGTATGGCAACAGCAATGGCTAGGTGAGTAGGTATTTCGTTGTTTTTATGAAATACATCGCTGAGGGAATGCCAAGCAATGCCCACTCCGACAAGGATGAGCAGCAATGCTAGAAATAGGGTGGCAGCTGTTTCAATGCGCTGATGGCCATAAGGATGAGATTCATCCGCATCTTGACTGCCATATTTTGAAGCGAACAGGACCATGCCGTCTGTGAGCAAATCAGAAAAGGAATGCGCCCCATCCGCAATAAGTGCATGTGAATGAAAGAAAACCCCACCCATGACTTTGATTGCCCCTAAGAGCGCATTGATAAGAGCTCCTATCAAGGTAATTTTTTTAGCCTGCCAATAACGATCATGATGTGTCATGATAACCATCCTTTCGGGTCATGCGCCTGATGCAAATTGGTGAGTTCTAATGCAATGGGGCAATCGGTTGTGTTTTCAATGAGTTCTATGTTTTGTGCACAGAATTATCCACAGAAATTGTGGATAAAAAAATTGTTCTCTCCTTGTCCATAAACGAATAATTCTATAATATTCATCAAGTTATTACAAAATGCAAAAGATCGTGTGATTTAAAAGATAATTTTGATTTAAAGTTATGCACAGGAAGGGTCTAGGGAAATGATTAAGAAGAACTTCATGTATACTACCAAAAACAACGCCAAAAAACAGTGTTAAAGAACATTTTTTTTAGGCTTGCAAAAAGGATTCAAAATCGCCAAGCCAGCGTTGGGCAATTTTTTGGGCGATGAGAGGTTTTTCACGGATTAATTGACAAGCGATCTCGGCAACAGGGGCTAGTAAGGCATGATCGCGTTGTAAATTTGCGATTTTGTATTGGCGATATCCAGCCTGTTTCGTTCCTAAAAATTCACCTGAACCTCTTAACAGCAGATCTTTCTCTGCTATCAGAAAGCCATCACAAGTTTTCTGCATCACACGTAGACGTTCAGCCCCAAGGGGCGTCAGTGGGCTTTGATAGAGGAGAAGGCAGTGTGATTGAACACTTCCTCTACCAATGCGTCCTCGTAATTGATGCAATTGTGATAACCCCAGGCGCTCAGCATTTTCAATGATCATGAGGCTTGCATTAGCAACATCGACCCCTACTTCAATCACAGTTGTTGCAACCAATAAATCAATATCACCTCGTTTGAAAGCGGCCATGATGCTTTCTTTCTCATCAGTCTTCATCCGGCCATGAACAAGACCTACTCGAACACGGTGTAGTTGTTCTTGCAAAAGTGCGGCGGTTGTCGTTGCGGCAATACATTGCAGCTTTTCTGATTCATCAATTAGCGTGCAAACCCAATAGGCTTGACGTCCACTTAACAAGGCTGTCTCTAATCGAGACATGATGGGTTGGCGTTTGTCTTGGCTTAGAACGGCGGTGACAACCGGTGAACGTCCCGGGGGTAGCTCATCAATGATGGATAAATCAAGATGTGCAAATTGAGTCATGGCCAGTGTGCGGGGAATGGGAGTAGCTGTCATCAGGAGTTGATGAGGACAATGTTTGTCATATTGTCCTTTTTGCTGCAAAGACAATCGCTGTTCTACCCCAAAACGATGTTGTTCATCGATGATCACAAGCCCTAGACGTGAGAACTCAACACCGTCTTGAAACAGGGCGTGTGTGCCGATGACTATTTGGCATTGGTGCGACGCTAAGGCCAAAAGAACTTCCTTTCGTGCTTTGCTTTTCATTTTTCCAGTTAGGCGGTGAACATCAATGTGGAGTGTTGAAAACCAACGTTCCAGCGTTTCAGCATGCTGCTCACTGAGCAGATCGGTAGGTGCCATGAAAGCCACTTGGTAGCCATGAGCGATGGCTTGAAGCGCCGCACAGGCCGCAACCACGGTTTTTCCACAACCCACATCCCCTTGAATCAAGCGTAACATGGGTTTGTTGAGACTCAAATCTACTTGGATATCCTGAAACACACGCCGTTGTGCGCCTGTTAATGCGAAGGGCAGACCTTTTAGAAAATCAGCCATGAGAGGGTTAGATTGAGGTAGGGCTGGGGCATGTAAAGCAAATCGTTGAAGTTTTGCAAATTGCATGCTCAAGCACTGCGCTAGTAATTCATCAAACACTAAGCGTTTTAATGCGGGATGCGTTCCATCCTCTAAGGTTTGCAGGGAGACATCTGGTGGAGGATTATGCAATTGCTCAATAGCGGATTTCATCGGAAAAAAACAATATGATTCTCGTTGATCTTCGCTCATCCATTCAAGGGCATGGAGCGCATCAGGATGTGTCTGTAGGGCCTTTTTGATCAATTGTCTTATGCGAGTTTGTGTCAGACCAAGTGTTGAGGGATAAATCGGGGTGAGTGTTTCCTCAACACAAATCATATCCTCATGATCCACCAGATGATAGTCTGGATGAATCATTTCAAGATGATTGGCAAAGTCATGAACTTCGCCAAAAGCGCGTATCTTCGAGTGTTGATTGAAAGCGTCTAGCATGGATTTGTTAAAATGAAAAAATCGTAATCGGATGACACCGGTTTTGTCTTCTACATAACAATTGAGGATGGGTCGTTTGCCACGACTGACTTCTGTTTTACACACGTTTCCTGCAATCACACACCAAACATCAGCACGTAAGTCAGCGATGGGTGTGATTCGAGTTCTGTCTTGGTAACGATAAGGAAGATGGAACAACAGATCTGCTAACGTTTGGATGCCACATTTTTTAAGTAGGGCTCCGATCTTAGGCCCAACACCGGCCAAAGTGTCACAAGATTGAGTCAGCATGTTTTGGAGATCCTTATTTGATATTGTGGAACACACAGTGCTTGCGTTGCTTTGGATATACTGTGCGCAATCTATGTCCGCGCACAGTATAGCAAATTTCTTGCATTGCTATTACAATGCGTTGGTCTTGTACAATATTTTGGTGAGTAAGTAGGTGATGGCTAAAGATTTCGGAAAAAGAAGAAAATCTCACCACCAAGGTGGTGCTTCAAAACAATTGTTGATGGCGTTGATCTTTTTTCTTTTGGGGTATTTAAGCGCCTCTGTTTTTGATTTTACAAGTTTAACTCATTGGGTCAATTCACAAATTCTTTTACAACAGCACGGGAAAATACCTCCAAAACCAGCCCCTGTCCAAGCCCAATTGCCCAAGCCTAAATTAGAGTTCTATACTTTATTAGCCAGTGCGCGTACAGAGCCTGTAGAACAACCTCCTCGAACCATCCCAGTGACCGCAGTGACCCAAACTTCGACACAAATGAATCCTCAAGGTGTGAAAAACCCCACAGCCCCCACACCTCTCGCTCTTGTGGTCACCGCCAAGCAAGTCCCCATGCCGCCACCAGCAAGCAAAGAGGCTTTTCTTGTGCAAATAGCTGCTTTTAAGACGCGACAAGAGGCTGAAAAAATGAAAGCGTCATTAGCACTCAAAGGATTTGTGATCTCGGTTGCCGTCGATAACCCGCAAAGAATCAAATGGTATCGAGTGTGTATGGGTCCTTATGCTACTCGCCTTCAAGCTCATAAAGCACAAATGGCTGTGGCTAAGAGCGAACATATTGTGGGTATGATACGTAAAATGCAGGGCTGATATTGTTTTTTTGAGGAAATGACAATGACTAATGATGGGATGATTGACCATGCCGGCGTTTTAGATGGCGATTTAGTTCGCGAGGAAGACATCACAAATGAGGAGATGGTTTTTGTTTTGGGGGAGGGTCTTGTGAGTAAAGAACCAGTCGTAGCACTTCCTCCCCTGAAAGCTACTGAAGTGATGCAAAAAGCACACATTCCAGAAAAGCAGGATGCTAGTCTGCGTCAACTTCAAGAACAATTTCGTGGGCTTCTTCAATCATTGGATATAGAAACTGCCCGATTAAGAGAAAAATCACAACAAAATCCGGCCTATGCGGAGATATATTGTGCAAACAAGGTGTTGGAGTCTCGCTTGAGGACAAGTGGCGACACTTTTTTTTGCGATCCAACACCTGTCGGACTCATTGAATTCAAAGCAAGCGTCAAAAGGGCTGTAGAAATTGCGGCAAAAGAGTTCAATCACCATCGCATTCCATACAATATCAGTGTATGGAATGAAATTCACCCCATATTAAAGGGCATTTTGGGTGTTCTTTCGGCGCTAGCGGTGATCCCTGCTTTGATTGTTCAATCCCAATCAAAGCAGGGATATTACGCGACATTTTTTTACGACAGTTCAACGGAGTCTCCGATTAGACCACAAGGAACGCATGCTTCTGTGGATCACTTTAGCAAGAGGTGAGACGAAGCTTCTATCCAGTCCATAGAACGCTTGCAACCTACCAGCTTGCCAACCATGACCAAAATAATAACGAGCTAAGGTTTTGCTCTGCAAAACCGCTTGATGTTCACTCTCAAGTTTTGCTAAATCATGTAGATGCGCGATGAAGCACAGCGTTTTCTGTAAAGACGCAATTCTTCCGGTGCCCGGTATAAATATCGCGAAGTGATTTGATGTTTATGGACCACATCATGAGCAGAAATCATTTCAGACACAAGAAATTGATAAACCATTTTTCTAAAGGGTGCGCAAACTATGACCGCGCACAGGATCTATGATGAGTCCCATTTTGAGAGAATGATATGCCAATTGGTAGTCCTATGGATAAACGCAGTGTGAACAATGTCGAGTGGCGTCGTTATAAAATATCGCGCTTGATGGTCAGTGATTATTACTTTAAATTAGGCCTCGTGGTGGCTATTTCTGATCGGTTACTTGAAGAACAATATGCAGTCGATTTGGCGGCGCGAGTTTCCCATCCCTTTTTTTGTTTGCAAGACAGGATCTTTTGCCTTAATACCCGTGATGAAAGAATGGGGTTTTCCTCAGATTTAAAGATGCATGCGCATACGTCTTGGGCATTATTAAATTTGATGCTTTCCATTCCTCTAGGCGCTGTTGAACCTCAAATATGCGTTCGTAATAAAAATCGTAGAGAAGAGATTTTTTGGCCTGCACCCCTCACGGAAACAGAAGCACCTTACCTCTACCCTTGGACTTCCAAAAAAGGGCCTATGCCCACCGAACTTGTATTTCAAACTTATGTGACGGCCGGTGAGGTATTTGGCTGGAGTTTAGAAGGTGTTTTTGAATCAGGGACACGTGTACCCATGATTAAGCACGACGTTCGTTTAGGGGATGAGGCGCTCATCGTTGGTATTGCCGCTGATGGTGACTGCTCGCCTTATGAAGCATTTTTATTTAAAAGTTTAGGCCAATTCGCTGCTTTTATGCAAAGATCTTCAGTCACAGGCGAAATCATAGATTTTGTCTATCATCTCCCCTACTACGACCATATCTTGTTAGGTGTTGGATTATTTGTTTCAAATAAAATGACGTTATCTGCTTTAGATTTATTTTTGAAGTGCATTCTTGATAAATGCGAGAAGCATATGGATCGTATTCAGGAAATTTTTCTAACCTCTGAATTGAAAGCTACTCTAGACATCATTATGGAGAGCCCTTTTGTAGGCATTTTCGGCCCAATAGATAGCCTTTTGGAAAGAGTCGGTTGGGATGTTACGAGAGAAGGCTCGACCGAACTCGCAGTGGCTATTCTTTCATATCTTGATATTCCAAGCAGCATCCCTAGTGAGGAAATTTCTATTTACGAACGACAGTTGCTTAGGACTTGTAAACAAAGACTGTTAGAGCGACATGAGTACACAGAAGGGGACACTTTTTTTCGTGCATTGCATCACGCTTGGTCTGATTATGGTCTTGATGATATCGATACCTTAGCAGATCTATTGAAACTTGGCTCAGGTCTTATCATTGCCGCGAGTGCTCATGGCAAACAAGGTGAGAGAATTTGTTCGTGGTTGCCGATGTCGGAACAAGAGAATGCCCTGGGTTATGATAGGTATCTCCCGCGTCTGAATCGAAGGGTCACGTGTGATGGGGCGGAAGCTAAAACTTCAGAAGAAGAAGGGCCATACCCTTCTATTATGAATCTGGTATTGCTTGAACCTGCCTTATATACTCCGGCCAATAAGAGTGGCAATATATTTCGTGATAGATCGGCCTGTCGGAAAGCTTTTGTCTCACTTGTGGATAGCGATCTGTTGGATTTCGCTACGAGGAATGCATTGACTTTTTCAGAGGGAACAAGCCAAAGTCTTTCTTTAACGGATGCCTTTTCTTCGATAGAGCACGAAGGATCCGACTATTTTTTTGGTGATCCAGAAGCGATGAGAATTCTGTCGGATAGTTCTTTAGATCCAGTCACACAAATGCCCGTAAAAAAGCTCCCATTTATGGATTTTCACACTTTTTTTCCATGGATTTCACGAGAGAGCGAGAAAACGCCAGTAGAGGCGAGCTCAAAAGACAAAGTACGCTTCTTATTACAACGTTCAAAGAAAGAAGTTTTCGACCCTAAACACTTCAGATCCTCGAATGATTTCAATTTCCCAGAGGGGAGTGATATAGGCAATGACGCACTACAATATCGAATCCTATCGGCTACGTTTCATAAGGAGCATATCAACGCTACACGCTTCATCATAAATGCAAAAAATGCAAAAAAAGCAGCAATCACCTTCGACAGGACACCACCGTTGCTTTCCTCGAGCTTAATCATGCTGGCCATGCTTCCTGAAGAGTACTCTTGTCGAAAGATTTGTCTTGATCACATTTTAAAAAATGCTAAAAATTTGGTTTCAGAGACACTGGTTCAGCTCATAGTGGATGACCATCTGACGTTTGACGAAGCGAGCGAATTGATTCAAGAGCTTTTAGAAGCCACCTCTAAATTAACCCCTTTTTTTACGCTACTTTATTCTGATAAAGAAACACTATTGAGCCGAACATTTATTACATTTTGCACTTCAGCCCTAGAAACCAACCTTAAAAAGAGTGCGGCTGCCCTCAATGTGATTTATGACGAGGACTTACTGAGCGCATCAACCCTCGTTGAAATGATAAAGAAATTGCCCAAATGTCATTGGCGAATAGTCGTTGTGTCGATGTTGACTCAATATCCTGAAAAATTGAGCAAATATATTTTATTGGCAGAAATAGCTGAATTTGATCAAGAGACGCTCTTCAGAGATGCGGAGTCGCTTCTTGACCTATACGAAGATTTGTCCCCTCGAGATAGAGAATGGGTTATTGAAAATGAAATCAAACCTTTCAAAGAATATCTAGTCACCACACGCACGTTATCAGCTGATGAACTGGCCGTGTTGCAGTATTACTTTCTGGGTAGGAAAGAGATTGTTATTGCTCATCTTTCAGTTGAAGAGATTCATCATTTTGCTCAGGGGTTTGTAGATAAATTCATCATCGACGGAGTGGAATGTGACGGCTGCGAAGAGCTTTCAGAATTAGTGTCAGAGCGCCATGGTCTCCAAGGATAAGGATTGCTCCCGATCCTTATTGGTTTGTGAGGTGGAAAGAACCCAATGGCGCTGGTGTGGGCCATTTCGTTTTTGGCTTGTGGGTGTGGTATCAGAGGCGCTTTCTCAGGGGTTTTTTCGATTGCTTGGGGAATAGACTTGTTGGAGCAGATAAAACCGATGCCCAATAAGGCAAAAGCACCTCCAAGTACCCCGGCTGCTAACATACAGATACTGTAAATGGCGGTGATGGCGCCCGCTGTAAAAGTGAGCGCTGGTAATGCCAATCCACCTGTGGCGATGGATGCTACGAAAAGACCACATAAAAAGAAGGAAATCCCTCCTAGCAACAATCCAATCGATCCATCTGAGGCCATCCATTGGCTAAACCAGGTTCCCTTTTTATCTAACGCATGGTTGACGGACAGGGAGACGCGATAAGCGTTAAATAGCGTCAAGAGGGTGGTGGAGACCATCACTGCCATAGGGATTAGGGGTGAAACAGCAATGCCAATCACTGAAAAGCAAAGAATGAAGGCCAAAAAGACAAGAGCACCATAAATCAGCAAGCCCTGGTTTTGGGTCACGTTTTTTTTCAAAAATCGATTCAATCGGTGATGTTCAAACAGATAGTCAAGAGAGCCATCCAAACTGAGATCTGTAAAAAAGGCTGCCTTATCATCATGAGTCATAGACGCACTCACGCCGCCTTTGTCACTGACCATGCGCGCACACGGGGCATCATTTAACCCATCACCCACAAACCATACCCCTTTCGGGTCGATGTCTGCTTGACTCATTAAATTTTTTAAAAAGGACTCTTTCATTTGAGGGGTGTGTGAGGCATGGATATGGTTTTTCTGAAACAGATTTCCTTGTTGTTGGTTAAACCCGATGGCGGCTTCTGAATTGTCGCCTGTGAGCATGATGAGAGTTTTCCCCTCGGCTTTTAGTCGTTTGAGGGCGCCTAAAATGTTGTTTCGTACCTCATGTTTGATGAGGATGATTCCTTGATAAATGCCGTCTTCTGCAACATAAATGGGCGTCATGCCAAGGGCAAGTTTTTGAGTTATCGTTTGAGACAATTGGTTTGGGATGTTAACGCCCGCAGACTTGAGATAATTGAAATGGCCCATTTGTACACGCTTTCCTTGAACCATCGCGGATAGTCCACGATGATCTGGATCAATCGATGCATTCTGAAGGTCTTTGATGAGTGGGGTGGATTTATGTTTGCTGTTAAAACAGCGAATGATGGCCTTAGCGATGGGATGTCCGGCTCCGTGTCGATCCTCCAATAAATAAATCCTTTTCCATAACGCGGGTGAAATCCCTTCACTCGAGTCGACGTCACTCCTACCCGTTGTCAGTGTGCCTGTTTTATCAAAGACTATCGTATGCGGAGGTTGCGTCGACTCGGTCACTTCTTCCCTACGTAAGATAATGCCTTGTTGGTGGCGGCGATATACACTGATCAATTTGGGTAAAAAATGGGCTATAGCGATGGTGCATGGGCAGATAGCAAATAAAATGCCAATGATATTTTGAAGGATCAAGGGGAAGGTCGCAATGCCCAGAGCGATGGGCACCATGATGGATGCCACGAGACCTATCACAATGAGACCTAGGTAGACATAGGAAAAGCGAGTGCTAGGATCTGTGGGGGCTTGATTTTTGTGTGCTCGGTTTGAGCGAAAGAGGAGTCGATTGACGGTGCTGTTGTAGGTGTTTTGAGTCACATAGAGAAGGACATCTTGACCTAGATTAATCGAGCCCCCAGGCACTTTATCTCGGGGACGTTTCTGTTGTTGGGGTTCGCCTGTCAGAATGCTGGCGTCTATCAGAGTATGACCTTGAAGAATGATGCCATCGACAGGAAAACATTCGCCACGTTTGACGACAATGAGCATGCCTTCTGACAGTGTTTGCTTGAGATAAGTGGTGGTCTTGGCAAGTGATGTTGAAAACGGCATCGATCCCGTCATGTTTAAGATCCATTCTGACAACTTGTTTTGTGTCTCAATGGGTAAGGTCATCCCTTCATAGGTTTTAGACATTTGTGGGAATAGGGTTTTCATACCTTGCAAATGCATTTTTTTGGATTGTGATAAGACGCGCCGTTTGATTTCATCCATGGCATTGACGGTAGTTATCAGCAGAATGGGCATGAGATAGTTCATGAATGTCATGGCAGGATTTTGCATGGTGGGCATCGTGATCGCATGGTAGAGCGTGTGAGCTAGGGATAAGAGCCAGCCTAAGGTGATGGGCGTTGCCATAGTGTTTAAAGTTTTTTCACGAATTTGTTGATAAAACGCCAGCAAATGATGTCGTGCGGTATAGGTTGTGGTCAGATATGAAAGGAGCGTTAAGCCAATGGTCAGAGGGATTGAGGGTGGAAAAGCTAGCGATAAGGCAATGAGATGGCCAGTAGGGAGATGAGATTCACAGACAAATTGACGCTATTTGTTTTTTTTGAAGAGAGCAGCGGTGGATTTGTTTTGCCATCAAGGACTTCGAAGCCTAAACCTTGCAATTTGTTTTTAAAATGAGTGGTGATCGTGAAGCTGTGATCCTTCTTGGAAGCGTCATTCGATGTTGCAGACCACAAGGTGGCTGAGGTGCTTTCAAGGATCAGATTTAGGCGATGAACTCCAAAAGCTTGGGGTTCAGCATCGACTATCAATTGTGCATCATTTGGAATGAGACCTTGTTGCTTGAGCTCATCTAAGGGGCTAAGTGTCTGATGAATCCTTGCACCACATCCCTGATGACACATGATGCCGGAGACTAGCAGGGAGGTTTGGTAAATTATTTTTTTTTCCATTCATGCATCGTGGGCTGAGAGCGATGGTAAAGGGTATCTTAAGGCGTATTTAATTGCCATAATGTTTTTTATTTTTCTCGGTGATCTGCCGCGATGTAAGTATACATCGTAGGCACCATAAAGAGGGTGAAGCAGGTGCCTATCATCAATCCTGAGGCGATAACCAAACCGATGTCAAAGCGACTGACAGCACCAGCTCCTGTGGCTATCAGTAGGGGGAGTACGCCAAAGACCATCGCGGCAGTGGTCATTAGGATGGGGCGTAAACGGATGGAGGCCGCTTCTTCTACCGCGGTGCGTTTGTCTAGATTTTTTTCTCGTTGTAATTGATTGGCAAAACTCACTATCAATATCCCATGTTTGCTGATGAGACCAATCAAGGTGAGCAAACCCACTTGCGTGTAAATGTTGATGCTGGCCGCTCCTAAATTCAAGGGGATGAGCGCTCCACAGATGGACATGGGGACGCTGATGAGCACGATCAAGGGATCTCTGAAGCTTTCATATTGAGCGGAAAGCACTAGAAAAATCACAAGAACTGCTAAGAAAAACGCCATAATCAGGGCATTGCCTTCCTGAACAAATTGCCTAGACTGGCCGCCGAAATCATTTGCAAAGCCTTTGGGCAACACCTCATTGGCGGCCGTTTGTAAAAATTCTAGACCTTGTCCTAGGGTGACGCCTGGCATCATGACCCCTTGGATGGTGGCAGCATTCAATTGCTGAAAATGCGATACAGCATTCGGGCGAGTTAAGGCAAGTGGCGTGACCACGGTCGAGAGAGGAACCATTTGTCCGTTGGCGGCATGAACATAAATTTGTCCCAATTGGCTAGGGTTTTGTCGAAAACGTCGGTCCAATTGGGGGATGACTTGATAACTTCGACCCTCTAGGTTGAAAAAATTGACATAGCCGCCGGATAGGGCGCTGGTTAAACTCGAGCCAATGGCCTGCATGTTGAGTCCGAGATCGGCGGCTTTTGCGCGATTGATCTGTAAGGTGATTTCAGGTTGATTGAATTTAAGACTGTTATCTAAATAGATGAATAACCCGCTGTTTTGTGCTTTCTGAATCAAACGATTGGAAACGTCTAATAAGCTCTGAAAATCATTGGTGGTTTTGATGACGAATTGAATAGGGGTGCCGCCACCACCACCCGGGAGAGGCGGTGGGATAAGTGAAAAGAGTTTCAAGCCGGCGATTTGGTCTAATTTGTTTTGTAGAGGTTGTTTCAGAGAAAATTGGTTGCTTGAACGTTGATTCCAAGGTTTGAGCACCAAGCCTGAAATGGGTTGACTGGAATTGATGGTAAAATAATGATCGGCTTCTGGAATGCTTTGATAAATCTTGTCTATGGGTCTGGTATAAGCTTCGATGTAATTAATCGTCGCATATTTGGGAGCCGTACCCACCACAAAAAAGAACCCTTGATCTTCCTCTGGGGCTGTTTCTTTGGCGGTGTGGTTGTATAAATAAGGCAGCATCAGCAAAATGACTGCTGCAAATACGAGCATAACGGAGCGCGTGTCAAGTAGGGTGTGAAGCGCTTGTTTGTATCGGACTTTTAATCGATTGAAAAGCGAATCCAGATAACGAACAAACCGACCTTCACTCAGTTGATGCGACAAAATGAGGGAGCACATCATAGGTGAGAGGGTTAGGGCTATCACCCCTGAAATGATCACAGCACAGGCCAATGTGAAGGCAAACTCTTTGAACAACACCCCTGTCAATCCTTGCATAAAGCCAATAGGCGCATAGACTGCGGCCAAAGTAATGGTCATGGCGATGATGGGTGTGGCTATTTCACGTGCACCTTGGATGGCCGCTTCAAAAGGTGTCAAACCTTCTTCGATGTGGCGGTAGATGTTTTCAACGACAACGATGGCATCGTCTACCACCAACCCAATGGCCAGCACAAACGCCAGCAAAGTGAGTAGATTGATAGAGTAGCCCAAAAACAACATCAGGGTGCAAACCCCAATTAAGGACAAAGGGATGGTGACTAAAGGGATGAATACTGAGCGGATGGATCCTAAGAACAAATAAATGACGAGAATGACAATGAAAGCGGCTTCTAGGATGGTTCTCACCACTTCTTTAATAGACGCTCTGATGAAATCAGTAGCATCATAGACGATGGTCCCGGTCAAAGAGGGTGGAAATTGTTTTTGAATGGCTGGAAACGCCTGGCGTGCATCGTTGATCACGGTCAATGGATTAGCGGTTGGCGTCGGGGTGATGCCGATGAAGACCGCTTTTTTGCCATCAAAAGTAACGCTTGAGTCGTAGTTTTGTGATCCCAACACCACTTTCGCGATGTCTCTGAGTCTTATGATGGCGTTTTTATTACTTCTGACGATGAGTTTGCTGAAGGTTTCAACATTGCTTAAATCGGTTTGGGCGGTGATATTGATGGCTACGTACTCGCCTTTGGTGTTTCCAGCAGCTGTGAGGAAATTATTGTTGGCAAGGACTGTGAAGACATCCGATGGGGCTACGTTTAACGCGGCCATTTTGATGGGGTCAAGAAATACGCGCATGGAGTAGGTGGCCCCGCCTAAAATGGCGGCTTGGGCCACACCATCTACGGTTTGTAATTGAGGTTGGACCACCCGCAGCGCATAGTCTGTGATTTGTTGGGCCGTCATGTCATGGCTGTCTAGGCTGATGTAAAGCAAATGGGTTGAGGTGTCAGAGGTCTTGATGATGACGGGTTGTTGCGATTGAGGGGGGAGCTGATTGAGGGTTTGTTGCACTTTACTCATCACATCGGTAAAAGCGACCTGGGGGTCAAAATTCAGTTTGATGTTGAGCGTGATGGTGCTTAGTCCCTGAATGCTTGAAGAGGTCATATAGTCAATGCCTTCCGCACTGGCAATGGCACTTTCAAGAGGGGTAGTGATGAATCCTGCAATCAGTTTCGCATCGGCGCCTGGATAGCTTGTACTCACCGTGATCACCGTGTTATCCATGCGAGGAAATTGGCGGATTTGAATGCTAAAGATGGACTTTATCCCAAACAGAAGAATCAACAAGCTGACGACCGTGGCGAGCACAGGGCGTTTGATAAATATATCGGTAAACATCCTTATTCGCCTAGTTCGTCTGGATTTTCAATGGGCAGGAGTTTGACGTCATTATTAATGACGACCCGCGTACCGTCTTGTAATTTCAGCTCACCCGAGCTGACCACTTGTTGGCCTGCTTTCACGCCTTTGATGATGACTGTGTCATTGCCTTCTTGGGAGCCTGTCGATACAAAGGTGCGTTTGACAGTTAATACGTCCTTCTGAGTTTTGTCTTGCTCAATAATATACACCGAATTCCCATAAAGACTGTATGAAATGGCCGTGGTAGGTAAGACAACCACATTCGGTAGGGCGGGTTGTTCGATTTCAATGGCGGCAAACATTCCCGGAATGAAATTGAATTTTTCTATGTTGTTTCTGGTGTTGACTGAGGTATCGCAAGAGACTCTTCTTCTGCGGCTGTTCGGTTCATTGCTGACTTTGATGAGAGGTGAGTGTAGATTTTTGATAGCTTTGGCCGGGCAATTTGGAAGGGTTGCTTGAACGAGGATGTTGTGGGTGTTGACATCTACTTTGGAATTGATGGCGGTGATTTTACCTTCAAACACCAAGTTGGGGTCTTGATCTATGGTGAAGGTGATGGCTTGATTGATGTGTAAGTGTTTGAACATTTGTTCGGGTAAGTAAAATTCAAGGTAGATGGGATCCATCGATTGCAGTGCGGCAATTGCTGTTTGACCCGGGGTGATATATTGGCCTAGATCAACCCGTCGAATGCCCAGCTGTCCTGAAAAGGGCGCCAAAATATGTTTTTGCCGAATCAAAGCTTGCGTTTTTTCTACCGCCGCTTGGGCTTGTAATAACTTGGCACTGGCTTCATCCACGCTTGATTTTGGCGTGGCGCCATGTTTGGCCAAATCTGTTTGTCTTTGAAAATTTAATTGTTGGAGCGCTGATTCAGAGAGGTTTGATTTCAAAGTGGCAAGATCTACCGCATCATCGATGTCAATCAATGGTGTGTTTTCTTTCACGAATTGGCCTGAATCAAAATGAATAGCAACGACGCTACCTGCGGCCTGGGAGTTTACATCTACGCCATTGATGGCCAAAAAATTGCCGACCGCAGTGAGATGCGGTTCCCAATTACGTTGAATGGCAATAACAGAAGAAATCGTCACTGCCGGAGGCGTAAAATTGGAAAAAAACCGCTTCATCATGAACCCTTTGAAGAGGTTAAATGCAATGATGCCGCCAAAAACAACGGTTAGGCCAATGGCCATGATTTTCATCGGTTTTTTCATCAGA
>JAPLRK010000072.1:0-32314 GCA_026399195.1 Legionellales bacterium | reverse complement strand
TTTTCATCGGTTTTTTCATCAGATGTCCTTTTTTTGTTTTTTTTACCATAATTGTGTTGAAACGAAAGGTTTTCATTGATTGATATATGTAAATAAAAAAAACCTGTTGACTAAAATAAATACCGTGATATCCTATTCGCGTCGTCGCTCAATGGGCGTGAATCACTCTACTGACTTAACCTAAGGAAGAATTATGAAGATAAGATCATTGATTTTAATGCTTTGTGTGACCTTGTGTTCCTCTGTTTTTGCAGCGAACCAACACCTTCATCCGAAAGCCACAGAAAATGTTAGCGATAAATCCGCATCACAGGGCGTGAACTACCCCGCTTATTGTGAAATTGAAATCATCAACAACAGTTATGATAACGTCACTGTTTCTGGTGTGTTTGATGATGGCGTAGCTTTGCAACCTTTTAACGTTTATAGCTTCGAATCCGCACATTACATTTCTTTGTATTACTACGGTTATTGTCATTCAGGTATGAATTTGTACATCGACACTTGGAGTGGTTACACGGTATGGGCAGGTTATACACCCGTTCAAACAACCATTCGAATCGTGCCTTATCTTGCCAATCAAGTGAAAGCCGAAATCACCAAGAAGTAAAGATCTGGACTTTGGAGAGAAAGACATGAAAAGGGCCTCATGTCTTTCTCTCCAAAAAATTTAAGATCTATCCCTAATTGATTGTATTTTTACAAGATGAATTGACTGTATCGACTCATTGAAGTCTAAAAACACATCAGATCTAAAATTATTTTGACAGAATTGCATGCGTCTTTTTGCATGCAGTTTTGTCCAAAATCCAAGACTGTGGTAACCTTGTCAGGTTTTACAAGCCTTGGAGACATTATGACAAAGACAACCCAATGGATCATTGCAGCAACTGCGGCATTATTCATCACAGCCTGTACGGCTCCTCCAAAAACTGAAAGCATGTGGTTTTGTGAACAGTGCTTATGTCAAAAAGAGAGCCGGCGAGATTGCAGCTAGGACGACGGGCGTGAGGCGAGTGAGCAATGACTTGGTGATTAAGCCATCACTTTGAGGATGACTGATGTTTGATGAAGAATATACGATTGCGGGCTTTGATGAGCCCTTGTGGCAAGCCATCATGGCCGAAAATCAACGCCAAGAGCAGCATCTTGAGTTGATTGCCTCTGAAAATTATGTCAGCCCACGTGTTCTACAGGCCCAGGGTTCAC
The DNA here is from genome assembly GCA_026399195.1 of Legionellales bacterium. Classification (GTDB taxonomy): domain Bacteria; phylum Pseudomonadota; class Gammaproteobacteria; order Legionellales; family Legionellaceae; genus JAPLRK01. The sequence continues at coordinate 31,105 of JAPLRK010000072.1, read as the reverse complement.
AACTGACCAATAAGTATGCTGAAGGGTATCCTGGTAAGCGTTATTATGGTGGGTGTGAGTTTGTCGATCAGGTGGAGTCGCTTGCGATCTCACGGGCCAAGCGTCTTTTTTCTGCGGATTATGCCAATGTACAACCTCATTCGGGGTCACAGGCGAATGCGGCTGCGATGATGGCCCTGCTTCAGCCAGGGGATGTGTTTATGGGCATGGCCCTACCCCATGGGGGGCACTTGACGCATGGGTCAAGCGTTAATTTCTCTGGAAAATGGTATCACCCCGTTCCCTATGGGGTAGATGAAACCACAGGGCTTATTGATTACGATGCCTTGCGGGAGCTTGCTTTGGTTCATCGACCGAAACTGATCATTGCCGGTTTTTCGGCTTATTCACAAATTGTGGATTGGGCACGTTTTCGTGCGATTGCTGATGAGGTTGGGGCCTATTTGATGGCTGATATGGCTCATGTTGCGGGCTTGGTGGCTGTTGGCTTGTACCCCTCGCCTTTGCCCTTTGCTGATGTGGTCACCTCTACCACTCACAAGACCTTGCGTGGACCTCGCGGTGGGCTTATTCTGGCCAAAGCCAACGAAGATCTTGAAAAAAAATTAAATTCAGCCATTTTCCCAGGTACGCAGGGTGGACCTTTAATGCATGTCATTGCTGCAAAAGCGGTCGCTTTTGAAGAGGCTTTGCAGCCTGAATTTAAAGCTTATCAGACACAAGTGTTGAAGAATGCGAAAACCATGGTGAAAGTCCTTCAGGCGCGTGGGTACCAGATTGTCTCCGGGGGCACTGAAAACCATCTTCTTCTTGTGGATTTGAGGGACAAAGGGATCACCGGTAAGGATGCAGATGCTGCTTTGGGGCGTGCGCAAATCACCGTCAATAAAAACACGGTTCCTAAAGATCCCTTGTCCCCGTTTGTGACCAGTGGCTTGCGTTTTGGAACCCCTGCGGTCACCACGAGGGGTGCGAAAGAGCAAGATATCATGCTGATGACGGGTTGGATTGCTGATGTTTTAGACTCTGTTCACGATGAAGCAACGATCGCGGCTGTCAGGGCGCATGTGGTACAATGGTGTCATCAATTTCCGGTTTATCATCGTGCATTGTCCGTTTTGTCCTGAAAAAGATACCAAAGTCATCGATTCACGTCTGGTTACTGAGGGTACTTCTGTGCGTCGAAGGCGAGAGTGCTTGGTATGCCATGCGCGTTTTACGACCTTTGAGACTGCGGAATTGAACCTGCCTCTTATCATCAAGCGCGATGGTCGACGTGAAGCATTTCAAATGGCTAATTTACGTACAGGGATGCTGCGGGCCTTGGAAAAACGTCCCGTGAGCGCTGATGCATTGGAGGAAGCTATTGCTGACATCTTGCAGAAATTAAGAGCTAAGGGTGAGAGAGAAGTTGAAGCTCGTCAAATTGGGGAGTGGGTAATGGCACAATTGTTTCAACTGGATCACGTGGCTTACGTGCGTTTTGCATCTGTGTATAAACGGTTTCAAGACATCAGTGAATTTAGACAGACGATTGATCAGATGAATGATCCGAAATAACGTGGGTGAGGTGTTTGTGGAAAAAGAATCCATCAAAGGGATGCGGCGTGCCAGAAGGCTCGCGCTACAAGCTCTTTATCAATGGCAGTTGTCTGCAAGTGAGCTCTCTGATATTGAGGCTCAGTTTCGTCAGGCCAATGATATGGATAAAGTGAATGTGGATTATTTTTGTCGTTTATTATATGGCATTCCGAAGCATGTGGTGTCTTTAGAAGAAGCCTTGACTCCTTTCTTGGACCGTCCTGTGCAACAATTAAACCCTATCGAGTTAACCACCTTACGCATGGGTGCTTTTGAGTTATTACACAGCCCTGAGATTCCTTTTCGGGTTGTTTTGGATGAAGCCATCACTTTGACCAAGGCCTTTGGCTCACAAGATGGTCATCGTTATGTGAATGGGGTATTGAACCATTTGGCACGTCTTGTCAGAGCTGTTGAAGTGAATGGATGAATTTGACTTAATAGATACTTTCTTTAAATCCATCGTGAGCACACGGTCGGATGTTGTGCGTGGGATAGGCGATGATGCGGCCTGCTTGAGTGTGCCTTTTGGGCAGCAATTGTTGGTGAGCTGTGATACGTTGGTTGTTGGGAAACATTTCTTAGATTCATGGGACCCTTATGACATCGCAACGAGGGCCGTTAGGGTGAATGTTTCAGACATTGCTGCCATGGGGGGGACACTGATGCATTAAACCAATATGGGATGGCTTTGATTGGGGGCGACACGACCCAAGGACCACTCTCGATGACCTTGACGATTCATGGCTTGGTTCCCGAAGGACAAGCCGTGTATCGGCATGGGGCTCAGGTCGGGGATCTGATTTATGTGAGTGGGGATTTGGGGGCCGCAGCGCTTGCCATCGATTGTCTTGATGCGTTGGATTTAGATGAAGAAGACCGCGCGCTCATGATGGAAAAATTGCTTAGGCCAGAACCTCGGATTGATTTAAGCTCCTATTTGCGCACGTTTGCTACGGCGGCCATTGATATCTCTGATGGACTGAGTGCCGATTTGTTTCATCTTTGTCAAGAAAGCTTTGTTGGGGCTAAAATATGGATTGAAAAAATACCCATTCATCCACTGGTGCAAAAATATCTTGGGAAAAATGCGCTTGATTTTGCTCTCGGTGGGGGTGATGATTATGAGTTATGTTTTACGGTGGCATCAAAAGATGTGGTAGCCTTTGAAGCAGAACTGGCACAAGCCTCAAAGAAGTGCTATCCGATTGGGATTATCGATGCGAAGATGGGATTGTTGGCCCTCTACGACGCCCAAAGGCCTGAGGAGCTATTGATTCCTCGGGGGTATTCTCATTTTTAAAGGAGATATGATGAGCAAGGTTCTTTGTAAGAACAGAGTTTGGCAAGACCCTCTTTATTTTATGGCCTATGGCTTTGGTAGTGGGTTGATGCCTGTGGCACCAGGGACGTGGGGCACATTAGCTGCTGTTCCTATTTATTTGTTGATTGCGGGAATGTCAGGAACCACTTATCTCATCTTAACCTTGGCTGCTTTCTTTTTTGGTGTCGTGATTTGTGAAAAGGTCTCATCAGATTTAGGTGTTCATGATGATCCAGGCATTGTTTGGGATGAAATTGTTGGGTATTTGTTAACCATGGCTTTTGCGCCTGTCAGTGTTTTGTGGATGGTGGTTGGGTTTGTGTTGTTTCGCTTGTTTGATATTTGGAAGCCCCAGCCCATTCGATATGTGGATCAACAGATCCAGGGGGGGTTGGGGATCATGTTGGATGATGTGTTGGCAGCTGTTCCTGCATGGATTATCATGCAATTATTGATTTGGGGTTTTGCGTGAACGACAGTCACAAAGAATTAATCAGCATGGGTTTGACCATTGGTATTGTTGCCTTATCTATCTTGATCATTCATCGGTTTTTGCCCTCTTTGGTTTGGGCGGCCATTATTGTGATTTCAACTTTTCCTTTATACAAGCGCTGGCGAAGGATGTTTGGCGGACAGCAAAACCTGTCTTCACTTGTCTTTACCTTCATCTTAGCCTTGTTATTGATTCTTCCCCTCAGTTGGTTGATTGGCGTTTTGATCAGTGAATTACAGATTTTTATTAATTATCTACAAGTGGTCAATCGAGAGGGTGGGATCGCTCCGGATTTTCTTAAAAATGCGCCGATGATTGGCAACGAATTGGTCAGCTATTGGGATGACAATATTGGTCAACCTGGGCATTTGAAGTATCTGTTATCCAACCTACATGTGTCACTGACGCCTACCAGTTATTACATTAAGCAGGTCGGACAAGATTTGGTTCACCGCGGTTTTCAATTGGGGTTTACGCTGTTGTGTTTGTTCTTTTTTTATCGAGATGGCGATCACTTGTTTGCCCAAATCAATAGGATTGGGGAGCGATGTCTTGGTTCTCGTTGGTTTCGTTATGCTGATGGGCTTCCTTCGGCGCTGCGTGCCACGGTTAATGGGACCATTGCGGTCGGGATTGGGGTTGGGGTTTTGATGGGTGTTTGTTATGGGTTGGTTGGGTTGCCTGGCCCTACGTTGATGGGTTTTTTCACGGCTTTTGCTGCAATGATCCCTTTTGTTGTGCCAGTGGTGTTTCTGATTGCCGCTCTTATTTTGTTGTCTTCTGGCAGTTTGATTTCGGCCATTGTTGTCGTGGTGTGGGGTACTGTTGTGATGTTTGTGGCTGATCATTTCATCAAACCAGTTTTGATTGGTGGTGCCATTCAATTGCCGTTTCTTGCTGTTTTATTTGGTATACTAGGGGGCGTTGAAACCTTAGGTTTGCTCGGTCTTTTTGTGGGACCTGTGATCATGGTTTTGTTCATCACCCTGTGGGAAGAATCGCAGGATGACACGGTTTAGGATCGGGGGATTCTGTGGATAATAATTGGCCTACCAAAGATAAAGATATGTTTCTCGCACGCTTGATCATGGATGAGTTTTCTGGAGATCACTATGGGGAATCTTTAGGCTTGTTTGAATTGGTGATGATTCCTAAAGAGAAGCGCATGAGTTTCCGTCTGTCTCATTGGGTTCTTGTGATGGCTCAGCAATTCAATGCGTTGTATGGTGCGAGCCAAGGCGATTTTGTCACTCGTCAAGTCATCAGTCGTTGTATGATCCAGGAAAATACCTTGCACTAGGGCCTAACTCGGCAATGGCGCGAAGGTTGTGAACTCTGCTTTGTGAGCCCTTACTTCTGGTCGGAAAAAGGGGTGTGTTGTTCTTCTGAAAAGGTGAACAGGTTGGTTTATTCCAAAATCCAGTAACACGACTCGTATGAGGCTTTGCGCCTTTTCTGTTGGTCCTTCTGCCGCTTCCGGAGCCTTCCGTAGTTTGTTTCTGAGTCGTTTGATGGCATAGTCTTTGGCTGTCTCTTGGTGAGCTAACTCACGATCCTCGATGGTTTTTTGGAAAAAGGTCGTCAGCATCACTCTGAAGTGGGGTTCGTTCAACAGGGGTTGCAAGGCATCGCCCTTTTCGGCATGCATTTTTTCGATGGCGAGATCATACAACGCATAGCCATAATCTTCGGGTGTGGGCATTCGATATTTATTGGTAAACCCACGCCATCTTTGGTCATAAGCAAAGAGCATTTGGTTGTTTAAATCATAAATAGATGCTCGATTGATCAACCGACGATTGATTTGAGAATGCTGAATGTAGTCTTGAACTTTTGGAGAATGTTCTGCATAGATTGAAAATTTGAGATCGATTTCGTTTAACATTTGGAAACCGAACTCATGAAAGGAAGGGGCGCTGTTCCAATAGGTGATTTTTGTTCTGGGAGGCAATATGTGCGCGAGCAGATGTTCTTTGATGTGGACTGGATTGATGTGTTGTATGGACGTGCAGAAAAACTCGAAATCCCAATCACAAGTGGGGTCAAATGGGAGTCTCTTTTGCAAACGACGGACTTGACTGCCGACGATACAAGGGGTGATGGTATCGAATAGGGGTTTTTCTGAATGGGATAGGCAACGGTGTATGTCTAGGATGATTTTGAGTTGTGGGCTTGATTCATCTATAGTCAATTTTGATAGGGTAGGTTTCATGGGAAAGTCGGTAACCCCTTCCAACCGGCGATGAAATAGGAATTCAAATAAAGAGCTCATTTCCGACTTAAGTTCTTCATGGGCGTAATGGGCTAATGGTTGACATTGTTCTTCATCTATTTTTTTGGAAATCCCCTCTTTTAGGCGGACATCTTTCGCCAGAACCATCAGCATTTGAGCAGCTGTTACTTGAGCCGTCGGTCGGCCATTGTACAATTGTTCGATGAGTACCTCAGCCCTTTTGGATGCATCTTCTACCCGGATGCGTTCTTGACTTCGAAACTCCTGAAGTTCCTGTTTTAAGGCCTCTCGAACGCTTTGAAGTTGAATCATGGTCTTACGAGGACACGAGGCCTCCTCATAAGGAAAAGGATCTATGGGTTTGGTGAGTGCTCGTAAAATGTCTTGAATTTCTGACTGTAACTCACCGATTTTCAAGGCATGGCTTTTGGCTTTCTTTTCGGATTTGGTTCTTTTCTTGATGGTCGTGGGAGAGGGGGCAGTTGGTTCTGGTATCGGTTGCGTCATGATGGGAAGGGCACCGTGAATGGTCTCATTCAAAGCATATTCATAAATCGCAATGTTCCTATCCATCTGAAGAGAAATACGTGACATGTGATCGAGGGCTCTACGCGCAAAAGGGGCACAAGATGTATTTTTTAACAGAGTCACCAGCTTGATATGTGCCCCTAATTCATAGAGGAAAGTGGCGTATTTAGGGGAAGCTGCCAAATTGGCCAAGGCATGGGTAACACGTTTTTTTTGTTTTGATTCACTGGTTTGTAAGTGTTGGATGAAGGGTTGAAACTGGTTTTTCGAATCAAAGGTCATGTCGGATGAGTCAAGGGCTGCGATGTTAATCAGAGCGAGAGCTGCTCGGTTTTGTTGTTCTGGCTGCATCAGAGCTTTGATTAAAAATGGAATGCCACCGGCTAATGCTAATGCTCTGGCATTGGTCACCGTGTTTGAAATATTGAGTAAGACCTCAGCTGTCCGGTGCTGTGACTTGGGATTTTTGTGGCTTAGAAGGGTCAGAAATGTTTTCAGTTGATCCGCGTTAAACTCTGTCGATAAGGACGGAATATGAAACAATAAGTAAATCAAGGTGGTGCTTACATGATAGATAAGCGGGCCAATGGGAGGGGCTAATAAATTCATCAGGTGTTCTACGAGCCCGAGTTCCACTAGGTTTTCTGCTAGTTCTTTTGTTTTCTTTTGATTCTCATAAATGAAGTCGATACATTTTAGAAGCGCTTGGGATTTTAATGCCACATTTGGTTCTGAGCTGATGATACTTATCAAAATTTGAAGGCCACCTGAGCTCAAAAAAGTCTGATGAAAAAATTCTGTTCTGAAATGGAGCAAAACCAGGGTAGCTCTTTGCCTGATGATCATAGCGTTTTCAGGTGCCATTAATCGTAGTAGTAGGGGAATGGTGTGTTGATTGCAGAGCAGCGGTGCGTCATTATCAATGATCTGCAAGACCGTGTTCAAAATTTCGACAGCCATTTCTTTGTCATCCGATTCCAACAATAAAAAGAGTCTTGGTAAAAGTGTCCTTGATACATTCATCTCCAAAGCGCTTGCCGGGTGAGCGGAGAGAGCCCCGATCGTTTTAAGGGCATATAGACGAATGTCAGTATTCAGTAGCAGATCAGAAAGCATGGGAATGGCACCCGCTTCGGTGATGGACTGTCGGCATGAGTCATTATGAATGGCCAAGTGGAACAGTGAGGCGGTAACCCCTTTTTGAAGTAATGTGGAATGGGCGTCTAATCGTTTTACAAAACTTGAGATCCCATGATGATTTACAATCAGCTCGAGCAGAGGATCAAAGGCAATAAGATTGGAGAGGATGACGGATGCTTCAGCTTCTATTTCCAATATTGAGCCATTCAAGCAATTGAGCAACGTGTTTATTTCTGGCAGGCCAAACATGGCAATAGCTTCTTCTTGAAGATGACATGTTTCGATGATTTTGAGGATCAACAGATCTGCGGGTGCATCGTGATGTTCGATGAATGCCAGGAGTTGTTGAACTCCGTTGGCGCGGATGATGTTTAATGTCCCTGCCAGAGAATCGGATGAAAAATGATGCAGCATGTGAAGCGTTGCCATTCGTTTTAGCCGATCAGGATCTTGTGCCAGTAAGAGCAATATGGGCATGCCACCCAATTCAATGATTTTCAGCTTGCTCTGAGGATGGTTGGCAATGGTTATAAAAAGGGTGATGGCCTCTGATCTGAGTGGCTCATGGGATTTGGAAATGATGAGCTTGGAAAGATACGGCATCACGCCGAGTTCTAGCAGTTCCATTTGGGATTCTGGTCTAAGATGGACCATGAGATGTAAGATGCAAACGGATCGATTGATGATCTCGTCATGCGTTAAAAGGGCTTTGAAAAAGGCTTTGTCAAGGCTTCCTTGAAACGTTTCTCCCCGATCCGCCATAATACTTAAGGCATGGATTAGGCTGTTCATGAGGTATTTCAAGCGCTCCGGCAATTCAACTCTGGCCTTTCTATCTCGTGGCGGATGAAGTAGTAGGGATTTGATCTCAGAGACGAGACGCTCAATGGGGTTTGATGAGTCTGGGGTAGGTTTTTTTGGCATGAAAATCACAACACTAGGGCAGATAATAATGATTGAAAAGTGTACCAAAAACACAAACAAAAGTCATCTTTTTTGAAATAAAAAAAACCCGCCAAAAGGCGGGTTTTTATGAAACAGTATCGGGGTTACATCATACCGCCCATACCGCCCATACCACCCATGCCGCCCATACCACCCATGCCGCCCATGTCACCGCCGCCAGCAGAGCCTTCATCTTTCTTAGGCAATTCAGCGACCATGCATTCTGTGGTCAACATGAGACTTGCAACAGAGGCCGCATTTTGCAGCGCTGTACGTGTGACTTTGGTTGGATCAAGAATACCTAATTCAACCATGTCGCCATACTCACCTGTTGCTGCGTTAAAGCCGTAGTTGCCTTTGTTTTCAGCAATTTTGTTCACAATCACTGAAGACTCATAACCGGCATTGGCTACGATTTGACGCAATGGAGATTCAATCGCACGGCGTAGAATGTCAATTCCCATGTTTTGATCATGGTTATCGCCTTTCAAGCCTACGAGAGCCGCTTGTGCTCGAATGAAAGCCACACCACCACCTGCAACAATGCCTTCTTCAACAGCGGCACGGGTTGCATGTAATGCGTCTTCTACACGCGCTTTTTTCTCTTTCATTTCAACTTCGGTAGCAGCACCCACTTTGATCACAGCAACACCGCCGGCTAATTTAGCGACGCGTTCTTGCAATTTTTCTTTGTCATAGTCAGATGTTGTTTCTTCCATTTGAGCACGAATTTGAGAAATTCGGTCATTGATGTCTTTTGCTTTGCCTTCACCATCAATGATCGTGGTGTTTTCTTTGGTCACAACGACACGCTTTGCAGATCCGAGATCTTCGAGGGTTGCTGTTTCCAAGTTCTTGCCAACTTCTTCAGAAATAACTTGACCATGAGTCAGGATAGCAATGTCTTGTAACATCGCTTTACGACGATCACCAAAACCAGGTGCTTTGACGGCACAAACTTTGACAATCCCACGCATGTTGTTCACAACGAGAGTTGCTAATGCTTCGCCTTCAACATCTTCAGCAATGATAAGCAATGGACGGCCTGATTTAGCAACGCCTTCCAATACGGACAACATGTCACGAATGCTCGTGATTTTCTTGTCGACCAACAGGATGAAAGGTTGTTCCAGTTCTGTTGTCATGTTTTGTTGGTTGTTGATGAAGTATGGAGAAATGTAGCCGCGATCAAACTGCATGCCTTCAACGAACAACAGTTCATTTTCCAAACCGTTACCATCTTCAACAGTAATGACGCCTTCTTTACCCACTTTTTCCATGGCTTCAGCAATGATGGAGCCAACAGCTTCATCAGAGTTTGCAGAAATTGTGCCGACTTGCGCGATGGCTTTTCCATCTTTACAAGGTTTGGACAACGTTTGCAGATATTTGGTCACAGCAAGGACGGCTTTGTCGATACCGCGCTTGAGATCCATTGGGTTCATGCCAGCAGCAACTGCTTTGTGGCCTTCTACTAGAATCGAACGAGCCAATACAGTAGCAGTTGTTGTGCCGTCGCCAGCGCTGTCAGAAGTTTTTGAAGCCACTTCTTTGACCATTTGTGCGCCCATATTTTTGAAGCGTTCTTCAAATTCAATTTCTTTGGCAACAGAGACACCATCTTTTGTGACGGTTGGAGCACCATATGATTTTTCCAAAACCACATTGCGACCACGTGGGCCCATTGTGACTTGGACTGCGTTTGCCAATGCATTCACACCGGCAAGCATTTGTTGGCGAGCATCGTCGCCAAAACGTAATTCTTTAGCCATTGTCGTTATCTCCTATTGATAGATCATTACTTCTCAATAACAGCCATGATGTCATCTTCACGCATCACAACCAATTCTTGAGCATTGATTTTAATTTCAGTGCCTGAATATTTGCCAAACAACACCACGTCACCTACTTTCACAGCTAATGCGCGTAGATCACCGTTATCGAGCACTTTACCAGCGCCAATCGCCATGACTTCACCACGCATGGGCTTTTCAGCGGCACTGTCAGGAATCAAAATACCACCTGCTGTGGTACGTTCTTCTTCCATACGACGAACAACAACACGGTCGTGCAAAGGACGAATCTTCATTCTCGTTATCTCCTACTTGGTTTTTCGATTGATTTCAGAGTGAGACTCTGACTTACTAGCGGTCTCTGATGAAAAATCAAAAATCGCTGATGTCAGTCATATGGGGACATTGATGTTTCTTTCAAGGGGGTCTTGAGAAAAAAATGTTTTTTTTTGTACAGATACTGCGCGCGGATTGTGACCGCGCGCAGTATCCTTTACAATAGGGACTTCTAAATAACTTCCTTCCTTATTCCCTTCTCCCCAGACATGGGAAGAAGGTGCCCGCAGGGCGGATGAGGGGCTTTCTTGCAAGTTATTTGATGAAGTGGTGCACCTACGTGCTTAAGATGCTTTGGATAGAGAAATATGTCGGATCATTCAACGATACAAAAATTCGGTTTATTCGTTCTTCCAAATAACTTCCTTCCTTATTCCCTTCTCCCCAGACATGGGGAAAAGGTGCCCGCAGGGCGGATGAGGGGATTTCTTGCAAGTTATTTGATGAAGTGGTGCACCTACGTGCTTGTGATGTTATTATTCATGACTTCTCCGCTCGGCTTTGCCAATCCTCCACCTGCTGAAGAAGTCTTTGTCTTGTCAGCAAGTGTTCTAGACCCTAATACCTTCGCTTTGGATTGGCAAATCAAAAAAGGATTTTTTCTGTATCAAGACAAAACAAATCTCACAGAACCATCAAATCCTAATTTTCATTTTGGGACGATTCCCTTTCCGCATGCCATCAAACGAACCGATGCTCTGGGCAAAAGTTATCTCATCTACCGAAATCAACTTGTATTACCTATCCCGATACTAGGCGTTTCCCCGGGCGAGGCTTTGGCTTCTGTGCATTATCAGGGGTGTTCTGATGATGGATTTTGTTATCCCCCTCAAAGCATCAGTTTAAAGTTAGCGATTGATAAAAATTTAGAGTTAAGTCAGGTCAATTTAGAGGCCAATGACGTAACTCCTGACGCTACCTTACCCCTCTCAGAAAGCGATAAACTTGCAGCCCTTTTTTCATCCAACAACTGGGGGCTCATCATGCTGAGCTTTTTTGGTTTTGGTTTGTTGCTGTCGTTTACCCCGTGCATATTGCCCATGGTGCCGGTTCTATCGGGTATCATTGTGGGGCATGGCAAGGATTTGTCCACCCGCAAGGCCTTTTTCCTTTCTTTAAGTTATGTGCTCAGCATGTCTATCACTTATGCTTTTGTCGGCGCTATCGTGGCTCTTTTAGGCAATAATTTGCAGATAGCCATGCAATCGCCCTGGACCATCAGCCTCTTTAGTCTCATCTTTGTTTTGTTGGCTCTTTCCATGTTTGGATGGTACGAGCTGCGAATGCCAATCTCTTGGCAAGCCAAATTAGCCAGTGTCACTCGTAGTCATAGTGGAGGTCATTACTTGGGGACGGCGCTCATGGGGTGTTTGTCTACACTCATCTTATCCCCTTGTGTGACCGCTCCTTTGATAGGCGCTTTGGGTTATATTGCTCAAAGTGGCAATGTGACCTTAGGCAGTTTGTCTTTGTTTTTTCTAAGTCTTGGGATGGGGACCCCTTTGTTGATGATTGGGACCTCAGCTGGAAAATTATTGCCAAAAGCGGGTCATTGGATGAACACGGTCAAGTCATTTTTTGGGGTGATGCTCCTAGGCGTCGCTATTTATTTGATGGGACGTTTGTTGCCTGTTGTGCTCATCATGGGGTTATGGGCAAGCTTGTTGATTTTTTCAGGCCTTTTCATGGGGGCTTTGACAAAGTCCAACTCACCTGCTGAAAAATGGTCTCAAGGGTTGGGACTTATGCTCCTAGTTTATGGACTTCTGATTCTTGTGGGAGCGAGCAAGGGAAACAGTAATCCCGTGCAACCCTTAGCACCCCCAGAGCTCGCAGGGACCATGGCCAATAGCGCGCCAGAACACGTCGTAAAAACAGTTGCAGAAGTTCAGCAGGCATTGGCTGAGGCCAGTGGTAGGCCGGTGATGCTTGATTTTTATGCGGATTGGTGTGCGGCTTGTAACGTCATGGCTAAAACCACGTTACAAGACAAGCAGGTGCGCTCAGTCTTAGACAATTTCATCGTTATCAAAGTGGATCTCACGGCAAATGATGCCAACACCCAAGCACTGCTCCATCTTTATCATGTTGTCGCCCCACCCACCTTTCTTTTTTTTGATACAAAAGGGCAAGAACTTCCACAACTACGATGGGTTGGTGAGGCATCGGCGCATTCGTTCTATTTGTATTTGAATCAAATTTTAAAGTCCAGCGCCTAAGGTTCCCTTAATAATATTCCTATACAATGACGCCTATTAAAAAACAATAGGATCAATGGGTTATGAAAAGACGTGTACTTTCTGTTGATTTTGATGGTTGTTTATTTCACATGAGATATATACAAGCGAAGGGTGTTAACAAAGATGTGGTGCGACAAAATATGGTTTTTTTGGCAGGAATCATTTCTGGCAACGCAGCTTATGATGCTATTGTGACGATGGTTGGCTCAGGGAGACAATCTAAACTTCATGACGACAATGGTTTTGACTTTAGAGGCTCATGTTTTCTGGCTCTGGGGCTTATCACTAATTACCTCAAAGTGAAGAAAGGACAAACAGTCAGTATGGATGGTTTTATCCTGGCGGATATTTATGGCAATTTACCTCCTGGCACATCGTTTAAAAATGCCACAGAAAGGACTATCCCTTATTCTGAACATGCAAAATGGGTTTTCGATATCACCAAAGTGACTATCCTTTATGCGCAAATGCACAAACAAGCGATGGATCATCCAAGCGATGACATTGACTTTGATTTTTTTGATGACAGAATTGACATCCTTGACGCATTAAAGGACTTTTTCAGCACGCATCATGAGTTGATTCCAAAGAACGTCAAACTACAGACGCATCTTTATTCAGGCGGCCCCGTGACGCCCATGATATCTATTAACGGCTCGGGTTGTATCGATGTGAATTATGCAAACACCGTGAAGCAGATGGCAAATATTGCCCTGGATCGAGAGCATCCTCATGAATTTACTGATGCTTGTTTTAGAAGGTGTATCGAATCAGTCAGCCGCGTGTCACCTGAAGGGCTGACCGTGCGATCTCCTTTGACGACAGAGGCCATGCTTCGTGAGTCCCCTGCGAAGCGAGATAGAAAACCTAACGTTTCGGTGGTTCTTCAAACCCATTTTATGGCGCAATTGGATGCGATCGCCGAGAAGGCCTGTGATTTGCGAAAAGAAGATCAGATCGCGTTGGCGGAGGTCGTCATGACGCTTCACACCACGCTCAAAGCCAAGTCGTCTGATTATTTTGAACAGAAACTACCAGCATCTTCGTTTAGATCTGAAAGCGCAAGTGCTATCCATGAAGCACGCATGATCCTGCCGCGTGATATGGTCTGGTCATCAGTGTTCTTTCGATTGGCGCTCTCTTTGAATGCACTCCAGGTCGGATATCTCGCCATCCCAGGATGTTTCAAATTGACAAAGCCTGAGGATAACCCATTTGTGTCCGCTACGAGTCCTGTGGTGTCAAAAGAGAAGAGGGCGTGATGGTCCAACCGCGTCATGATATACTTCAAGGATCGGGAGCGAAATAAGGAAGTTATTTCGCTCCCGATCCTAACATATCACTTTGATCAGAGGCTGAAATGGATCTCACTAATAAAACACTCTTTAGGCAACAAAATTATATCAATGGACAATGGGTGAATGCTCATGATGGGGCTACTTTTGAAGTGCACAATCCCTTTGATGAGAGCCTCATTGGCGTGGTCCCCAAGATGGGCCAAAAGGAAACAGCTGCAGCCATTCAGGCGGCAGACGATGCCTTTCAGAGTTGGCGGCAAACCACAGCACAGGAGCGGTCTAAGTTGATTCGGCGATGGGCCGAGTTGATAGATGCGCATCAAAACGATTTAAGTCGCATCATGACGTATGAACTTGGCAAACCTCTTGCCGAGTCATTAGGCGAAATTGCTTATGGGAATTCATTTAATTATTGGTTTGCAGAAGAGGGACCACGAGTCTATGGTGACATCATCCCAACCATCCATCAAGACAGGCGATTATTGGTAATAAAACAGCCGGTAGGTGTTTGCTGCGCGGTGACACCATGGAATTTTCCAATGGCGATGATCGCTCGAAAAGCAGCGCCCGCATTGATGGCAGGATGTACGATGGTTATCAAGCCTGCTGAATCTACGCCTTATTCGGCGCTTGCCTTAGCAGCCCTTGCCGAGGAGGCTCTCATTCCAGCAGGGGTTTTAAACATCATCACAGGTGATCCAGTGGTCATTGGACAAGAGTTTTCAAGTAACCCTCAGGTCAAGAAATTATCGTTCACAGGATCAACTCGTGTGGGTAAATTATTGATGCAACAATGTGCTGGGACGGTTAAAAAACTAGCACTAGAGTTGGGCGGGAATGCCCCATTTATTGTGTTTGAAGATGCTGATGTGGTGCGGGCGGTGGCAGGTTTGATGGTCGCTAAATTCAGAAACACGGGCCAAGCCTGTGTGGCGGCCAATCGTGTTTATGTCCACGATCAGGTGTTTGATGAATTTACGAAGCTTCTACTTGCTCAATTGCAACAAATTAAAGTGGGCAACGGGCTGCACGCAGGGTCGACCCTTGGGCCCTTGATCAACAAGATGGCCGTAGAAAAAGTGGATGGTTTGGTCAAAGACGCCATTCAAAAAGGAGCCAAACTCCTCTTTGGGGGCAAGCGAGATCCTTCATCACCTAATGCATATCAACCGACGCTGCTCACGGAGGTGAATGAAAAGGCCATTCTTTTTTCCGAGGAAATTTTTGGGCCTGTGATAGCCATTTACCGATTTAAAGACGAACAAGATGTGATTCAAAAAGCCAATCACACCTCGTACGGGTTGGCGTCGTATTTTTATACCAAAGAGCTCAGTAGGGCTTGGCGGGTGGCGGAAGCTTTAGAGTATGGGATGGTCAGTATCAATGAAGGGTTATTCTCAACCACGGTCGCACCCTTTGGCGGGGTGAAAGAATCAGGTTTTGGTCGGGAAGGATCTAAATATGGTATTGATGATTATTTGAACATTAAGTATCTTTGCATGGGTCTTTGAGAATGAATCATAAAGTAGGTTTTGTCAGTTTGGGTTGTCCGAAAGCATTGGTGGATTCAGAGCGGATCATCACGAGGTTAAGAGCCGAAGGGTATGAGCTCGTGCCCACATTTAAAGACGCCGGCGTGGTGGTGATCAACACGTGTGGTTTTATTGACGCGGCGGTGAAAGAGTCTTTAGAAACCATTCAAGAAGCGATGGCTGAAAATGGTCGGGTGATCGTGACGGGTTGTTTGGGGGCAAAAGCTGATGTGATTCGTGATGCCTGTCCTGACGTTTTGCACATCAGTGGTGCTCATGCTTATGAAGAGGTAGTGAGCGCAGTCCACACGCATCTTCCACCACCGACGGATCCTTTCATACAACTGCTTCCCCCAGAGGGCATTAAGTTAACTCCCCGTCATTATGCTTATTTAAAGATATCAGAGGGCTGTAATCAAAAATGCACCTTTTGCATCATTCCAACCATGCGCGGCAAGCTCTCAAGCTATCCCATGGTGAATGTATTGACGGAGGCGAATCAACTGAAAAAAGCAGGGGTGAAGGAAATCTTGGTGATTTCTCAAGACACCAGTGCTTATGGGATCGATACCCGTTATCAACCGGTGGCATGGGGTGGTAAAACCATCAAGACGCGTTTTTACGAATTGTGTGAGCAATTAGGCGAGCTTGGGATTTGGGTACGCCTGCATTATGTCTACCCCTATCCGCATGTCGATGAGATTATTCCCCTCATGCGAGAGGGGCTCATTCTACCGTATCTGGACATCCCGTTGCAGCATGCAAATCAGCGAGTCTTAAAGGCCATGAAGCGACCCGCATGCAGCGAAAACACTTTGCAGCGGATTGCGTCGTGGCGTGAGGTGTGCCCTGATATCACGTTAAGATCAACCTTTATCGTTGGATTTCCAGGGGAGACTGAAGAAGAGTTTGAAGAGCTACTCGATTTCTTGGAAGCAGCACAACTGGATAGGGTTGGCTGCTTCCAATACTCCCCAGTTGCAGGCGCCAAGGCAAATGAATTGGCCAGCCCCGTTCCCATCGATGTGAAAGAAGAGCGTTACCATCAATTCATGCAAGTTCAGGCAGACATCAGCCGTAAACGCTTAAAAGCCAAGGTTGGCACACGGCAAGCGGTTCTGGTTGATGAAGTGCACGATGAGCAGATCATCGCTCGAAGCAAGAGTGATGCCCCTGAAATCGATGGTTTGGTGATTTTGCCCCACGCGCCAAATATCACGGTCGGAAGTCTGATTGAGGTGACGATAACGGATAGTGATGATTATGACTTGTTTGGGAGGGTTTGATTGAGTAGAGAGAGAACCACCTCTGATCATGCAGAAGCAGGTGGCTGATGAGGCGCTCTCTCCACTGTTTTTTCAATATCGTCCATCTTTTTAGCACTATCTGTTTGAAAGAAAGGCAAGTGTTTTCCTGTCGCTTTTTTATGTTGTATGTCAGCTATGACAGGGTAAATACCAACAACAGAAATGATAAGAAGAAGATAACTTAAAACACGCTTCCAACCCCGATGAGTTTCCAATTGAGGTCGAGCTGTTGCAATGGCTGCATTGCACTCCTCTTGAAACCTTCCGACATTTGTACGGAAATTCTGCTCGTAACTTTGGGTTATGGTCTCTGTCATCGTTTTCGCAGCATCGGCACTCTCAAGATGTCCATTTCGTCTTAACGCCCGTTCTTTTTGACACAGGGCGATTAATTGTATTTGAAAATCGTTAACATACGCATTTCGCGTCATCATGGTTGGTCCTAACAGTAACCGCTGTCTTTGGCTGTCAACCGCTGCCTCAGAAATATTTCTAGCCTCTACTTTGGGTGGTTTGGTATGATGCAACACGCGGTACTCCCCTTTATTACTGTCGGGTGTTTTACCAAGATTATTCTCCATATCCAAATTGTACACATTATCTTGCAATTGCAATGGATCACTCCCGTCATGTCCATGAGCATAGGCTATCCGATAACTATGCTTCACCGCGGGCCTGTCTATCAGATCATATCGTCTATTCCAAATAGCACACACCATCGGGTCAGCTCTTAAATCAGCACGACCATCTCCATAACCGTCATGCATGGCATCAGGTGGAAATAATTGATCCACGGTTTTTTGTTTCACATGCTCTTGAAATCTTTGGTTGATGCCATCTATTGTTTTCGCCAAGTCCAAGGCAGTTGCATCTTGATAAGGAACATGGAACAATTTTGCTAGTCCTTCAATGACGTTTAATCCAATACCGGCGTGACTAAAAAGGGTGATTGCTGAATTATCAGCATTTAAATCATAAGAAATGGCCTTTAACTTCGGCTTAACAACGGTATTTGCAAGCTCTATCACCTCGGTTGAAGAAACCAATCCCTGTTCTACAAGGGCATTTAAATTTTCTAAGGACTTAGCATGACCAAACATCATCATTGGCGCATGGAAATGCCTTTTTTCTGGATAATCCTCACAGGCTTGAACAAATTCAGCGCAATGATTGGAAATGATATGCTCGACCGGCACCTGTTCATCATGCAATCTTTTCAAAATTTTAAGGGTGAAATAATCATTACTCCCGCGATCACCAAGCTCATCCCCAATCAATCGAAGGGCTGTTTTATTTTTCAATTGAAGCCCTGAAATGATTTGATTAAAGTCTTCAATGTCTTGCTTTATTAAAGGAGATTTCAGATAGATAGCGACTAACCTCGCATAACTTTCTTCCGTCATATTAGAAACTATGCCCTGCTTCACCAACATAAACATAAGCTTCATAGCATTTCCGTGAAGATCTCCAATCGTGATTTGTGTATTGGCGTGAGCCCCAAAGCAATCCTTAGGCATTTGATAAATATCAACATTCTCTTGAATCACACGATGTGTCATGATGAAACCTCAGCTATTGGTGTTTAAGTATTATATAGTACAATCTAAAATAGATCAATTTGATTGTAGGTCATGCAATTTCGATCGTGTCAGAGCTTGTTGACAAAGTCATAATCACAACTACACTTAAAAAGAAGGAATGGTGATGACCTCTTTGTTGTTTGTGTTGTGCGTTGAGTCGAAGGAATGAATCATGAAGATTGTGGGACATAAACTTAGCAGCAACAAGCTTTGGAATACAGGAGAAGCCTGCAGTGGCATAGGTGCCACTTTTCTTGAGTGGATGAAGTGGTAAGCGGTTTGTGCCCAATTGCCGCGCCCTATGCTACTTGGGTAGGACTTGGTCTTGGAACGATTGCGGCATTCAGAGGGGGATCAGACGTATTAAGACAAGAGTTCTCACCCAGTAAGAGTATGACAACTTGGCGACTCACAAGAGGCCTACCTAAATTAACTGCCTGTATCGTCGGTACCATCGGAGCGGTTGCCGCTGTACCCATTGGAGCAGCATGTTTGATCTTGGCTGGTGCTTTCAAACTCCTTGGGAATTTATTTCATTTGACTGGATCGGCAAAGGGGGCAATTCCACAGTCGGGGGATGAACCAAATGACACTATGGCACCAGGATGAACATCATGAGCAAGTTACCAAGCAACAATATCGACGATAAGCTTTTAAAGTTACTTCATCAAAACATGCAGGAAGTGAAGAGATCAGCGCTTTGTTTTTCAGCGGCTATCAGACAGGCTCTTCCAATGCCTGATCCAAATGCTGAGGCGCTCATTAATTCATTGGAACATTTTGATCCCGTTGATTTTGATCAATTCACTTTGGGTATTACTGAAATTGATAAATCTTTTAAAGGATTACTTCAACACCAATCAGAGGAAAAACCGTTTGGTTGTGCGTTTGATCAAGAACATTTTCCTAAAATGATGGATGATGCAGCTCTATTCATGAATAGTATTGGAGATTATTTTGAAGCGGCTAGTAAAGCTACAGAAGGACTGGTTTGACTGCCGAAATTTGACCCTAAATGGATTTTTATGATACAATGAACCATAAGATCTTCAGACTCAAAAGAGAAAGGGTTCGTCATGCCAATGCCAACACCACGTATCACAGGTTTGTTAAATAATTGTGCTTTAAGTTGTGCTTTGCCTATGGTTTTAAACGGTATCCATGAGATGGCTTTGCGTGAAGCGAATGGCACTTTAGGGGCTATCTTGCATAATCCCGTGGTCGAGCACTATGTGAAGTTAAAAACGATTTTTGCTCGCGAATATGGGGTTCAGAATCATCCTTGTTTTGATTGGCGGGCCTTTGAAACCTTTCTGAGTCAACATTCCTTTTATGCCCAAGAAATTCTTTTTGCACCTGTTGTCCGAGCTTTTGTCGCGGAAGTGGGTTTGGAGAGTGGGGCTTATCGACCGGGAGATTTGGGGGGTTTGCAAGATTTGCAGGATGGCTCGGGTGAGGAAAATCTGGGGGGAGAGGTTATCCCGCAAGGACGTTATCATATGTTAACGGTTGAGGACGCTTTCGATTTGTTTTATCGTCCTTTTGGTTTGAGATTAGGGGCTTATGATCATGTCCCAGGGGACAGTACCGATCAGTACGAACCCCATATCAATCCCCGCTTGCAGGCAG
Organism: Legionellales bacterium; assembly: GCA_026399195.1. Lineage (GTDB taxonomy): Bacteria > Pseudomonadota > Gammaproteobacteria > Legionellales > Legionellaceae > JAPLRK01. The sequence continues at coordinate 11,146 of JAPLRK010000072.1, read as the reverse complement.
ACTCTGATCCTAGTGTTGTTTATCCTTTTGGACAAGCGCCAAGATTTGAGCTTTATTTGAAACATGGACACTTTGAAATACAACCTCATGGCGCGTTGGCCGTAGCCAATCAAGCGTTCATTAAAGAAATAGACGCTCTCCCGAAAGCGCTAGCTGAAATTCATGAAGGCTTAAGTACGTCGCTAACTGCAGCGGCCTCAAGGCGACAGTTAGATAGATTAAAGGCGTATGGATCAGAGGCCTTACTTCGGCAATTGACAGCGGCTGAGCGGGATCAAACGGCCGCTCTCTTAAGCGAAGTGGTAAAGAGTCTTGTTCTGAAGGCATTGGTCGCATATAGAAAAACAAACGAGGTCATTTATATCGAGGTTGTAGATGCATCAAAAGCGATCGCCACCGCTCCAACCCTTGCGGCTATTGAAAACTACTCGAACTTGCGAGAACGAGTGAGTCAGAAAGGCCATTGGGGTCACATCATCGCAGGCGTGATGTTATCCGTCATCAGCTTGGCTTTGATGATTGTGAGTTCACTCTCCCTTGTCGCAAGCTTTGGGCATGCGGCACCCATATCTCTTCCTGTCTTAGCTCTTGGGACTGCGGGTCTTGCGCTAGGCGTTGGTCTTTTTAGAAGAGGTCGGACGGGTGGGGCGAGTGAAGAACGGAAAGATCAGTCGCCAGAGCGAACCCCGGGTATTAAGTCTTAACAAAACAGAGCCATGTTTTATGTAGTAAACCAAGAAAACAGGCATCTGTTTTCTTGACATCAGTAGATAAATCATCATATGATTCTCTAACTGAGGATACCGTCATGTATATTGGACTCTGGACAGAATTGGATGCAAAAAGACGTATGCAAATCTGTCCAAATAATTTTAGATCTGATGTGTTTTTAGACGTCAATGGGTTGATACAGTCCATTCACCTTATAAAAATATAATCACTTAGGGCTAGTAATGATCAAACCGAAATGGATAAATCTCAAATTTCTTGGACAGAAAGACATGAGGCCCTTTTCATGTCTTTCTGTCCAGAGTCCAAATGTATAGAAAAGCCATCGAACATCTTACCCATTGGCTAGCATTAGAAGCTCGTAAGCCGCTTGTTATTCGTGGTGCAAGACAGGTTGGGAAAACCTGGTTAGTACGGCAGTTTGCCACGATCTCGGATCTTACCCTGATTGAGATCAATTTTGAAAAACGCCCCGATCGCGCTGATCTTTTCAAAAGTAATGATCCATATCAAATCCTACTTGAATTAGAAAGCGCGTTAAATCATCCCATTGATCCCAAAAAAAGCTTATTATTTCTAGACGAAATACAAGCAGCTCCAGGGGTATTGAGTAAGCTTCGCTGGTTTGCAGAAGATTTTTCAGAGCTACCGGTGATAGCTGCAGGCTCACTCCTTGAATTTTTATTACATGATCATACGTTCAGCATGCCAGTAGGGCGCATTACTTACATGCATTTAGAGCCATTATCATTTGAAGAATTTTTATTAGCCCATCACAAAAAATCATTGCATGATTATTTACAAACCGTTCCTTTTGAAAAGTTGATTCCTCAATCCATCCATGATGATTGTTTATCCTTATTTAGGGAATATGTCATCATCGGTGGAATGCCAGCTGCTGTGTCAAGTTGGATCTCAACCAAGTCATTACATGATGTCGCGACAATACAACACGACATACTTGCAACCTATCGCGATGACTTTGCAAAGTATCGAGGTCGTATGTCCCTTGAAAAGCTGTACGATACCTTCAGCGCCGTCCCAAAATTTTTGGGAGAGAAATTTGTATTTCATCGGGTGAATGCAGAGGCTCAATCCAGTAGCATAAAGCAATGCTTCGAATTATTATGTCGCGCTCGCGTATGCCATCGTGTTTCTGCATGCGCTGGAAATGGCATTCCTTTAGCCGCCGAGCTAAAAGAAAAGTACTTTAAATCCATTTTTTTAGATGTAGGCTTATGTAGTGCAGCGCTTGGATTAAATTTTTCACATATTCAATCACCTCAGGATTTGTTCTTCATCAATAAAGGCGGCATGGCGGAGCAAGTCGTTGGACAAATATTAAGAACGATCAACCCATTTTATTTAGAGCCCGCGCTATATTATTGGTTACGCGATGAACCAAATAATACTGCTGAGATTGATTATCTAATACAGCATGGTCCTCAAGTAATCCCTATTGAAGTCAAAGCAGGGAGTACAGGTAGTTTGAAATCATTACACCTATTTATGGAATTAAAAAATTATCCACGGGCGTTGCGCATGAATGCAGATTTGCCAAGTATGACTCCTATCGCTGTAAAAAATCGGTTGGGCAAAGAAATCCATTATACTCTAATGTCCATTCCATTTTATTTGGTTGGACAAATTCCAAGATTGCTTAGTGAGAAAAGTTAGGATCGCGACTTTGGGATGGGAAAAATCCAATGCTGGTGGCGGGAGTATGTCACTCCTAATTCTAAGTATTAACGACTTAACGGAGGAAAACTGATATCATCGTGTATGTCAAAATGTACTACATGAGACGTTCCTGATGCAGCTCTTATCGGTTTTTTAGGTTTTTCAGCTAAGTCACGATCCTTGTCTTCCAGATGGTCAAAAAAAGTAAATCCTCGTGGGTCACCCTTAAGCTTGATATACTTTCTGGCTTCCTTTGCTTCCTCAGATATGATCACAGAAGTAGGGTGATATATGGAAAATCCTTTTTCTTCATAATTAAAATGATCAACCGTCAAGGCTTTTCGTAAGAGCGTCTCAGGCATTGAATCATCACCTGAAAGAACGCCTAATTCCCGATAAAATAACCGAACAGCTGCCACTAAACGAGAAAAGGTTTCCTTTTTGGCAAATTTTTTGTCAATTGCTTGTAAATGAATATTTAAACATAAGTTCTCCTCAGACTGAGTGTGATCTTTGCGACGGAACTTGATTTCAAAATGACTGGTATGATTTACAAAAGGATTATCTAGCCGTTGTCCTGCAGCACCATAATGATGATTTGCGGCCACACCCACGGAGTGATAAAAATAGTGTGCTCCGTCTACTTCAAATCCTATAGACGCTTCTCCGGGTATTTTTTTAAGATGTAATTCTAAAAATTTCAACAATTCAGGATGGGCGCAAAGTCCTGTATCGCCGTCGCCATGGATTTCACATTTATGTGTTTTTTTGAGTGCTTTTACGAAAGGATTTTCGCCAGATTCCCCTCTTGTGACAAGTTGAAAAAAATGCTCTGCTGAAAATTCTTCAGGGTTAATCTGGATCGTAAGATTAAGCTTACGAGTGATCCTAAAAGGATGCGTCTTATCTCTGCTGTCTATGTTTAAAAATACATCTGGACTCACTCCGCAAAACATTTGATTCTTGAAAATTATTTTTGCCCCACCTTCTCTAGGGTGTATGCGTATCAGTCCACCATTCAATGTTGTTTCTGGCATCAATATTACCTTGCAAAAGTTAAATTAAGACGTTAATTTTAACAAACAATTGCTTTTGAAACAATTCGAGACTAAAAGATCAGGTCCAGAGGAAAAATCATCATAAATCATGTTAGAATACGAGTCATCTTGTACAAAACCCATGGCCAGCTATGATAGATGTCTCACAATCCGTACTGATTCGAGCGTTACAAAAAAAACCAGTTCCTCGTACGCCTGTTTGGTTGATGCGCCAAGCGGGACGTTATTTACCGGAGTATCGTGAACTCCGGGCAAAAGCCGGCGATTTTCTCTCGTTATGTCGTGATCCTACCCTCGCTTGTGAAATCACTTTACAACCGTTGCGTCGTTTCGCGCTTGATGCGGCTATTTTATTTTCAGATATTCTCACTATTCCTGACGCCATGGGTTTGGGGCTACATTTTGTGGATGGGGAAGGGCCATGTTTTGAAAAACCAGTGCGTACGCCATCTGACATCGATGCTTTGCCCGAAATCTGTGTCAAAGATGAGCTCAAATATGTGATGGATGCGGTGCGACTCATTCGCCGTGAGATGCCCTCTCAATTGCCCTTGATAGGTTTTTCAGGGAGTCCTTGGACATTGGCGAGTTATATGGTTGAAGGGGGTTCAAGTCGCGATTTTAAGCGGATTTTGAAGTTGATGTATTGTGAGCCCGCAGCGCTCCATCAACTTTTGGCTCAACTGGCTGCCAACGTCACAGCATACATGGAAGCTCAGGTGGCCTCCGGCGTGAATGTTCTCATGATGTTTGATACCTGGGGAGGGATCTTAACCACACCTCAGTATTTAAAATGTTCATTATATTATATGACGATGATTGTTCAGTCCTTAAAAAGCAAATATCCCGAGGTCCCTGTGATTTTGTTCACCAAAGGCGGTGGGCAATGGGTCCAACAGTTGGCCTTGAGTGGTGCTGACGCGCTGAGTTTGGATTGGAGCTGCGATTTGTCCGCGGTTCGTGCACAGGTGGGGTCGCAGGTTGCCCTTCAAGGTCATCTTGATCCTAGCGTTTTGTTGACAACACCTGAGTGCATTCGCGCTCAAGTGGGGCAGGTGCTCCAGGCGTATGGTCATGGATCAGGACATGTGTTTAATTTGGGCCATGGGGTCACACCGGATGTCTTGCCTCAACATGTGGCCGCTATGGTGGATGCGGTTCATGAGCTGAGCCCTCATTTTCATCAAGAGTCTATATGACTGGAGTTTGGACAGTGTGCCGCAGCACACTATCCAGAGTCCAATATTATAGGTTAAGATTGTATGAAAGGCAAGCTTGTTGCTTTGTATGTATACAGGCGTGTCTCATCGTTAGTGCCGCCTTCTTATTTTGTTAAAATGACTGATTTACGGCTTTGAATTGACGGCTCAATTGAATCGCCATTTCTAAAGATTGCTCATAATTCAAGCGTGGATCGACCAAGCTATGGTAGGCCTGTTTTAAATCGTTGGCAGCTAATCCTCGAGCGCCACCGATACATTCCGTGACATTTTCACCCGTCAATTCAAAATGAACTCCGCCAAGATGGCTGCCCATGTCGTGATGGATGAGCACGGCTTGTTGAAGCTCATGTAAAATCTTATCAAAATGTCGCGTTTTAATGAGGTCCTCTGTCATTTCGGTGTTGCCATGCATAGGATCGCACGACCAAGTCACCGGGATTTTTGAGGCGAGTACTGTTTCAATGAGCGGCGGTAGAAGTTTTTCTATTTGATTTTCGCCTAAACGGCTGATGAGCAGCACGCGACCCTCTTCATGCTTGGGATTGATTTTTTCTAAGACTTCCAGCAACCATTCTGGGGTGGCACTGGGGCCTACTTTGATGCCGATGGGGTTTTCTACGCCACGCAATAATTCGAGATGTGCACTGTCGATTTTAGCCGTGCGCATACCAACCCAGGGGAGGTGTGTGGATAAATCATACCATTTTCCATCGTCCATCTGTCGCGTGAGGGCATGCTCGTAATGGAGGTGGAGGGCTTCGTGCGAGGTGAAAAAATCGACCTTGCTTAAGTTGCTGTTACGAAGCGCATCAATGGCCTCAAGAAAATCCAAAGAATCGGCAATGGCATGGACTATTGCGTGGTATTCAGTGGCTTGGGCTGAATGTTCAACAAAGCCGAGATCCCAACGCTGGGGGTGATGGAGATTTGCAAAGCCATCATTGAGGAGCGCGCGGATGTAGTTGAGGGTCAGGGCCGCACAGCCATAGCCTTGCAATAATAATTGAGGGTTCGGGATCCGAGAGGCTGCGTTAAACTCGGGGCAATTGACCAAATCGCCACGGTAGGAGGGCAGGGTGACCCCATCGATGGTTTCTTCTTCTTGTGAGCGGGGCTTGGCGTATTGCCCTGCGATTCGCCCAATTCTCACGATGGGTTTATGCATCCCGTGCAAAAGAACCAAACTCATTTGTAGGAGAATTTTGAGCTTGTTGGTGATGATGTCCGCTCGGCAATCATTGAAAGACTCTGCACAGTCCCCGCCCTGTAAAATAAAAACCTCTCCTCGCCCCGCACGAGCTATGGCATGTTTTAGGTTTTTAATTTCAGCACAGGTCACCAACGGGGGGAGGTTGCTTAAATGCCGAACTACTTGTGCCAATTGAGCTTCATCAGGATACGTTGCCGCCTGTTCGTACGAGCATTGTAACCAAGATGAGGGCGACCATGTGTTCATAAGTTCACCGTGATGATTCGAATTTTAGACGTAAGAGTATGCAATGAATGGACTATCTCCGCAAGCTATACTGTGCGCTGCTGTCGCAACTTATTGAGAACCAAGCCTTGATTTTCTGACTACTCGCCCCAATCATGAGAAACAAGTCACTTCGGAGATTCAAATGAGCAAACACACCGAAAAAAATTGGAAGAAATTTAAAGAAGATCATGAACCGAAAAATGAGCCTGAAGTAGAGGTGGGTGATGAGCCGTTGAATGAACCTCAAGCCTTGGGTCATCCTTCTTATCTTGAGCTTGAAGAAAAATTAACGGATGCTGAACAACAAGCGCATGAAAATTGGGAAAAAGCGGTTCGGGCTATGGCTGAATTGGACAATGTGCGTCGTCGTTCTGAGCGTGAAGTCGCTAGTGCTCATCGTTATGGGTTAGAAAAGATCATTGTGTCCTTGATTCCTGTGATGGATAGTTTGGAGCAAGCACTACAACTTGCGGACAAACATCAGGACCAAGGTATGCATGAAGGCCTTGAATTGACCATGAAATTATTTCTAGATGTGTTGAAAAAATATGAAGTTGAGCAAATTTCACCGGATGGTGCTGTATTTGATCCTTCTCTTCATGAAGCAATGACGATGCAAGAGTCAGCCGGTGTGCCATCCAATACCATCTTGACTGTTTTTCAGAAAGGGTACTTGTTGCATGATCGCGTGATTCGTCCAGCTCGGGTGATTGTGGCAAAGTGACCTTGAAATTCATATTTCAAACCCCATATAACGTTCATCAGAGCATAAACATTAAGAATTGGAGCAAGAAAACATGGCAAAAATGATTGGAATTGACTTAGGCACAACAAACTCTTGTGTTGCCATCATGGAGGGCGACAAGCCGCGTGTCATTGAAAACAGTGAAGGGCACCGCACAACCCCATCGATTGTGGCTTATACCAATGATGGCGAAGTGCTTGTAGGTCAATCTGCCAAACGTCAAGCCGTCACCAACCCTGATCACACCTTGTATGCGATTAAACGTTTGATTGGACGTCGTTTTGATGATCAAGTGGTGCAAAAAGACATTAAGATGGTGCCTTATAAAATCGTAAAAGCAGACAATGGCGATGCTTGGGTCCGAGTGAATAATGAAGACAAAGCCCCACCACAAATTTCAGCCGAAGTCTTACGTAAAATGAAAAAAACGGCGGAAGATTACTTGGGTGAAACCGTCACTGAGGCGGTCATCACGGTTCCCGCGTACTTTAATGACTCGCAACGTCAAGCCACAAAAGATGCTGGCCGGATTGCAGGTCTCGATGTGAAGCGCATCATCAATGAGCCTACCGCTGCGGCATTGGCTTATGGGATGGATAAAAAACGCGGAGATTCAGTGATTGCCGTTTACGACTTAGGCGGCGGTACCTTTGATATATCCATTATTGAAATTGCTGAAGTGGATGGTGAGCATCAATTTGAAGTGTTGGCAACCAATGGGGACACCTTTTTAGGGGGTGAAGATTTTGACTTGGCCCTCATTGAATATTTGGCGTCCGAGTTCAAAAAAGATACAGGCATTGATTTACACAGTGATCCTTTGGCATTACAACGGCTGAAAGACTCTGCTGAAAAAGCCAAGATAGAACTTTCCTCGGCACAACAAACCGATGTGAATTTGCCCTATATTACAGCGGATGCTTCAGGACCTAAACATTTAAACCTCAAATTGACGCGAGCCAAATTGGAGTCTTTGGTTGAAAAGCTTGTTGAGCGAACGATTGCTCCTTGTAAGACAGCGCTCAAAGATGCGGGCTTAACGGTTGATAAAATCAATGAAGTCATTCTGGTCGGTGGCCAAACACGTATGCCCATGGTGCAAAAAGTGGTTGAAGAGCTTTTTGCCAAAGAGCCTCGTAAAGATGTGAACCCTGATGAGGCCGTTGCCGTTGGTGCGGCTATTCAAGGTGCTGTGTTGACAGGTGAGGTAAAAGACATTCTTTTATTGGACGTCACTCCTTTGTCATTGGGCATTGAAACAATGGGTGGCGTGATGACCAAGTTGATTGAGAAGAACACCACCATTCCAACGAAAGCCAATCAAGTGTTTTCTACAGCGGATGATAACCAAACAGCGGTCACCGTGCATGTGTTGCAAGGTGAACGTGACCAGGCTTCAGCCAACAAGTCATTGGGCCGATTTGATTTGTCAGATATTCCACCAGCGCCTCGCGGTGTGCCTCAGGTTGAGGTGACCTTTGATATTGACGCGAATGGTATTTTGAACGTTTCTGCGAAAGACAAAGCCACTGGAAAGGCGCAATCGATCATCATCAAAGCATCTAGTGGTCTTAGTGATGCCGAGGTTGATGAGATGGTGAAGGATGCCAAAGCCCATGCAGAAGAAGATAAAAAATTCAAAGAGCTGGCAGACATTCGCAATCAAGCCGATGGGTTGATTCACAGCAGTGAAAAATCGCTGAAGGAGTTGGAGTCTCAGCTCTCTGATGCGGAGAAAAAAGGCATTGAAACAGCGATTTCTGAATTGAAAGAAGCGGTTCAGGGAAGTGATAAAGCTCAGATTGAAAGTAAACTGAGCGTCTTGACTGAGGCTTCTGGCAAAATGTCGGAGCGCCTTCACGCTAAAAACTCTGCCGAAGGTCAACCTGCGGGAGAGGATGCACAACCTGCTGGGGGCGCTAAAGAAGAAGGCGTGGTTGATGCTGAATTTGAAGAGGTCAAGGAAGACGATAAAAAGTAGTTCACTATGATTTGTACTTTTGGGGCGTTTGTAGACGCCCCATTTTATTAGCGAGTATTCCCCATGCAAAAGGATTATTATGAGCTTCTGGGCGTTGGTCGTAACGCTGAAGATGCTGAAATTAAGAAAGCCTATCGTAAGTTAGCGATGAAACATCATCCTGATCGTAATCCTGATGACAAGGCCAGCGAAGAGAAATTCAAAGAAATTCAACAAGCCTACGCTGTTTTATCTGATCAGCAAAAGCGCGCCGCCTATGATCAATTTGGGCATGCTGGTGTTCAAGGAGGAGCTGCGGGTGGATTTGGTGGTTTTGGGGATGTGTTTGAGGGGGGCGGATTTGCAATATCAAGTACAGCTGACTTTAGATGAAGCGGCCCATGGTAAGCAAATTGAAATTTCAGTTCCAAGGCATGCCGCGTGTCATACCTGCAATGGTTCTGGTGCGAAAAAAGGCACCACGCCTAAAACATGCGAGACGTGTGCTGGCATGGGTCAAGTTCGGATTCAACAGGGTTTTTTTTCCATTCAACAAACCTGTCCCAGCTGTCATGGTGAGGGGAGGGTGGTCAGCGAGCATTGTCCGGATTGTCATGGTCAGGGGAGAACTCGAGAGACCAAAAAATTAACGGTTAAAATTCCTCCAGGGGTTGATAACGGTGATCGGGTTCGTTTGAGTGGCGAAGGCGAGGCCGGCCTGCATGGCGGTTCGACGGGTGATTTATACGTGCAAGTGGCGGTCAAGGCTCACGCGATTTTTGAGCGTCATGAGAGTGATCTGCATTGTGAGGTCCCCATCAGTTTTGTTACGGCCACTTTGGGCGGAACGATTGAGGTTCCGACCTTAGAGGGTCGGGTCAGTTTGAAGATCCCTACAGAAACACAAACCGGAAAGTCATTTCGTTTGCGCGGCAAGGGAATGAAATCCGTACGTGGCCAGGCGACAGGTGATTTGCTTTGTAGAGTGGTGGTGGAAACGCCGGTGAACTTATCACGAGAACAAAAAGACATGTTAACAACCTTCCAAACGGCTCTCGAGCAAAGCAAAGGGGGACACTCGCCTAAGTCTAGCTCATGGTTTGATGGCGTTAAGAAGTTTTTTGAGGAAATGAAGTTTTAAGGATCGCGCCCAATCCTAATTGGGCTTCTATACTGTGCGTAATCGATGACTCAACTAACCAAACGCATGCCTAATCAGTTACTTTTTGTACTGCTTAAATTAGTAGGGATCGTGTTTGTCTGTTTTTTTAGCTTTGGAAATGGTCGCTGCGCGGATATCTTAATTTCTTTATCCTTCGATTCACATTCTAAATAAACTTCATGAGGTGGCCCTGAGCAATAAGTGGCATCACCTTCAATCTCATCCAAATATACGCTACAATCAATGGCTTTTGGTTTGGTGACGAGGAACGATTCCATGTTAAGAAGGATGGTATGAACAATTCACCGGCGTTTTTGGTTCTTGCTGATGGGTGTGTTTTTGAAGGGGTGTCACTTGGGGCTCAGGGAGTTGGTGTTGGGGAATTGGTTTTTAATACGTCGATGACGGGCTATCAGGAAATATTGACGGATCCTTCCTATGCACAACAAATAATCACCTTGACCGCGGCTCATGTGGGGAATACGGGGTGTAATGCGGAAGATATGGAATCTTCTCGCGTTTGGGCCTCTGGGTTGGTCATTCGTGATTGTGTCTCATGTCATAGCAATTATCGTGCTTCTCAATCCCTGCCGGATTGGTTAAAAAACCAGGGGGTGGTTGCCATTTCTGGGATTGATACTCGAAGTCTTACCCTGAAACTCAGAGATCAAGGCGCAATGGGTGCTTGTATCACTACCCATGTTTCAGATCTTAAGAAAGCGCAGACGTTGGCCCAATCTTTTGGTGGTTTGTCGGGAGTTGATTTGGCAGAAGTCGTCAGCCGCCAAACTTTTGAGCGCTGGCATGAAGGACGTGGGGTGTGGGGGAATTCTTCCAAACCATTGCAGTGTCATGTGGTGGCTTATGACTTTGGTGTGAAGCATTCGATTTTGCGCATTTTATATGATCTTGGGTGTCATCTAACGGTAGTCCCTGCGAAAACCTCGATGGACGAGGTGATGTCGCTGAATCCGGATGGTGTGTTTTTATCCAATGGTCCTGGTGATCCGGAGGCTTGCGATTATGCCATTCGAGCTGTTCAAGACTTTTTGAAGACCGATATTCCGCTGTTTGGTATTTGTTTGGGGTTTCAAATATTGGGTTTGGCCTGT
>JAPLRK010000084.1 GCA_026399195.1 Legionellales bacterium | reverse complement strand
TAATGCTTCTATTGCGACTTTTGCTTTAAACTCTGCGCTGAACGTTTTTTTAGCCATTTTTTAACCCCAAGTACAATGGTTTCTATTTTACACCATTGTCTCATTTTTGGGGTCCACTACTGTTTCCTGTCGGATGACTTTCAGAGAATTAGAAAGGTTCATAAGCACGCACTCTCCATCGTTTGTGATTCGGAACCTGAGGGAGGCCAAAAAATCGTTTAGAACAGATTTTGAAAAAATGAATGTCATAACGACAGACAACCCAGCCAAACAAGTGCAACGGCACAAAGACCAACCCATATAAGGGCGACAACCCAATAAACACACACATCGAGGCGCTTAAATTCAACATATGGTATTCAAAGGTCACGCCTGCGGTCATGGCAGGTCGCGTCAACGCACCGAATATGGGGTTGATGTTGAGTTCTTGGTTGTCCATCAGTTACCCAACCACTGTGGAGTACAGCGTTGAGCCACCAAAAATAATCCCCATGCCAATCAAAATCGTTATGAAATATTCCTTGGGGAATCGTTGCATCACCAGACATAGGTAGCCCGCGATGATGATCGCCAAGACACCAACTGAACGCGCCAAACTGCCTTGCAAATAGCTCGTTGTTCGATTGATGATGCTTTCGATACTTTGGGCATGGGAGGTACTGGAGACTAACAAAAAACACCAAGCCATCGTTATATGAGATCTGATCTTCCCCTTCATTTTTATGCTCCGTAATTATTTGTTTAAAATGTCTTTGCATCGTTTCAACTGAAGCGAAATGACTTCACGCTTTGCTGGTTGCAGTACATCATCGGCCACATAAACGTCCATTCGTCTTTTTTGCTCACGACAACACCTAATCACTTGTGGCAAGGTAGGCGGCATCTCATAAAAATCACGACAACTGATGACGGCTTTCTGTATCACGTCCTCTGAAAATGATCTTAAGCCCTCGGCCCACTCACCTTTAGCAAACACTAAAAACCCCTCGCTTTTAAACTGACTACGCCAAACGTGACCATAAAATGCAGCAAATCTCGAAAACACCAAATCAATTCGTTTGCTTGCCAACTGGCTGTCGTTGGAAAGGGATGACATTGTTTTGGGTTGGCTCGTCTTCGGTCCAGAACAGATCTTTTGCTGATTCATTTCCAGTAGTTTTCCGACGGTTTGCATGTTGGTTCTCCTTTGTCTTTTCCACAATCACTTCATCTTCCCAGCATCGCTTTTGCAGCCAAGTGGCCAAATGCTTCCAAGGTGGCACCCAATCACCGCGCAACTGAAACCTCTCTCGCTGCTTGATTTGATCAGCTAATGCTTGAAACATGTTTTTTATCAAGGCGTGGTCTGGGTTCAGGTGTTGAAATGCTTGCCATGCCGTTTGCTTGGATTTTTTTTCAGGATAAGCTGACCAAAATTTTTCGAATGCCGCAGATAAATAAATATAATTATTATCTTTTAGAGGTGTGTCGGCTTTTGGTGTGCTTGCTATGTCGGGTTTTTGTATTTGGTTACCAAAAAGATCTATATTTTCAATGGATTGAAAACCATCTGATGTGCCGGCTTGCTGTAACTGCTTTGTGACTACTTTATTTTGGACGGAATAACCCCTTGTGGCCAAACTGCACTTTAAAATAAGCGTTAATCCTTGAGATTGCGGTGTGATAACCCCCACGCGCGCTAAAGCTAATATTGCTCGACGAACCTGAGCGCGTGAATAGCTTTCGGATTTAATCCCTTGATGCGGCTCAACGTACAACTGCTCAGCTATGGATTGAAAGCTGATCCCGCGTTTCACGCCAACTAGCCCTGTTTTTACGTCCATATAGGGTCGTATTCCTCTAAAATATGCCAGCTGCTGAAGGTGGGAAAGACCACATAGAGCTGCTAGCTCTTCGCTGTTGATTGAGTAATCCATCTTCTACCAGAGTCCTTTATTTCATTAGCCATTACATATTTTCTGTGCTATCGTTTTTATAAAATAACTTGTTATTGAGTTTTTAATCCAACCAATTTAGCACGAAACGAGTTTTTGTCAACAGATTTAAACTCATTTATTTGATTATTTTTGTAGGCTCTGGAACAAAATGAATATAAAAGAAGAGATTGGAAATCGAATCAGAAATGAAAGAAAATCCAAAGGCATTACGAGAAAAGTGTTGGCTGAATTAACCGATGATCTTAATATCTCGCGGATCAATAACTATGAACGGGGTGTAAGAACGCCTGGGCCTGAGGAAATAAAACAATTAGCCAAGGCTCTGGCAGTATCTCCAGCTTATTTGATGTGCCTGACCGATGAGAAGCAACCCAAAAAAATACCTGGCTTAGGAGGGGTTCTGCCACTTTTGAACCATACACAAGCTTGTGATCCAATACCCCATATTCAAGCCATGAAACGCGACGACAATTTGGAAAACATGCCTTTCATCCCTGTTGATTTAGAATCTGCAAAAATGCTTGGTGAAAATGCCTTTGCACTAAAAATGGAAGATGAAAGTATGCTCCCGGAGTTAAGGGTAAACGATCTCTTAATCATTGATCCGAGTAGAAAGCCAATTCCTGGTGGCATAATAGCGGTTGCCATGGGAGATGGAGATCAAATCATTATTCGTCGATATAGGGAGTTGTCGGTGTCTAAAAGTCATCATGAGTATGAATTGATCGCATTAAATAATGATTGGGCAAACCTGCGGATCGATACAATAAACCCTATTGTTGGGGTGGTTGTAAGTATGATTAGACATTTTTTATAAACAACCAAAAGCACTGACACTGATGTCATGGTCATTTCATTGAGGTAACTTGCCAGATGTTTTTTCTAGTTTTTTTTCATCGGATTTCACTCTGCGTTCAAGTTTCTTGATATCTTCTTCAGGAAGTAAATTTTCTGGCTGAATATTACGCTGACTAAGCATCCCTCTAACACTCTGATTGTTCTGAATATGTTCTCTTGTAATTTCGGTTTCTCCCTGTAGATTGTCCTGGAGTACATTATGATTAGTCATCTCGGTAGCAAGATTTTTCGCGGCAATAGTCAATGTTGGTAAAAAATCAGCTAAAGGGCGAACTTGTGTAATGCCATATTTATTTTTCATTTCTTGAGTGCTATGTCCACCAAACAAAGCAGCATCACCTTTAGATCGAATTCGCCCAAACCCTGAATCATCTACACCTCGCTCATAGATGTTTTGTGAAAGTGTTTTTTCAGATTCACGAAGTTTTTCACGTGCATCTAATCTCGCCTGCAATCTTAATCGGTCTTCAATTAATTCTTGTTTGCGAGTCTGGACTGCGAAGTAGCTTTGAGCAAAGGCTATGGGTGGTTTACGTGGATCACCGTTTTGGGCAATTAGGTAACAGGCATAGCGTGTGAGCATAATGTCTTGAATGGGACGTTCTGATCCACTACCGATCTTGACCATTTTCGTGACGCCACGAAAATGGTTGTTCTCGTCATAGCCAGTTGTTTTGCAAGACTCAATGGCTTTACTAATAGCCGTCATGAAATTTTCCCATCGACTGTATCCCAATGGTTCTTGAAGCTCTCTGGCAAACCAAAATTCAACATCCTCATCAGGTATTTTATGACTTAATGCATCAAATTGATTTTGTAATTCTTGTATTACCTGTGTATCCACGAGCTGGCCTCCATAACGGCTGTTTTGGTCAATGTTATAATTTTATGGTAATTGTTACTTTAAGAGTATTAGTTCGTACTACTTGTTCAAAATTATATTCATTATTTTTGGCACAAATTTGAGGCTGACTCACTAACAAGCATCGGTTGGGTGATCCCAGATCTGCATCTTCTCATCATCATCCCCAACAAACCAAGGCTAATAACCCCTAAAATAACCAATATAAAGCTCGGCCCGTACCCAGTTTGTGAATTGTGTCCCAACGTTAATGCAATCAGCGGCGTAACACCACCACCCAAACATGCGGCTAATGAATATATTAAGTTTGTGATGGAACATCTTATAGACAGCGGAAATATCTCGGTGATAAAAACAGGCGTCACTGCGAAAATACATGCACAAGGGATCGCAATCAGGGTATGAAATAATATGACTTGAAGAAAAGTGCCTGACGATAAAATACTGAAGTAAGGAACAACTAACATCAGAAGTGAAATAATACCAGTTCCAAGGGTTTTTGCACGACCATTCACATCTGAAATATGCCCAAAAAAAGGCACCAAAATCACCAACAGCGCCAAACTACATGAGTTAATGATAAAGGATTGGGTGTTGTGAATGGTGTTGATGGTGATCATATGGATCGGTGCGTAGATAAACAGCAGTATGGTTGTAGACACTCCGAACAACACCAAGAAAAACACCAGTAGGGATTCAAAAAGTTGAATCTTAATGACACTAAGCGTCTCATTCAAAATGTCCTTAAACGTTCTTCTCTCTTTCCTTGCATTTTCAGTAATGAATTCAAAACTTTCAGGAATGGAGCTTCTGATCCAAAAACCAACCAACATCGTTATCGAGGAAAGAATAAAGGCTAAGCGCCATCCCCATGACGGCAAGCAATGGATGTCTATCAAATACAGGACTAACGCACCGACCAACGAGGAAATGAGCACCCCGGCATTCACACCAAAGGCGGCCCACGAGCCAAAATAGCCTCTTTTATCTTTGTCGCAGCTTTCTATGAGCAAAGAAATAGAGCTGATATATTCACTACCCACAGAGCATACTTGTATCAATCGAATAAACAATAAAAGCAAAACTGAAACCACGCCGATCTGCTCATAAGAGGGCAAAATACCCACAACAGTAGTGCAAACACCCATCACAAAGATGCTTAATGTGAGCACTTTTTTTCGACCGATTTGATCTGAAAGAATCCCACCTATAACACTGCCGATTGGTCTCAAAATATAGGTTATTAAAAACAAAAAGAAGATATCAGACAGTTTCGACTGGGGAGGAAGAAATTCTTTTGCAAGATATACCGAAAAAAGCCCCCAAATCACATAATCATACATCTCGAGTGCGTTTCCGATAGCCCCACTGATGATTGTTTTCTTCGAAACATTAAACATTTTTTAATCAGTCTTCCTCGAGGGTAGAATGCCAGACCGAACCAATTCGTCATGAAACCCTAATGATCCATGATTGGTAATTTTATCCAAAAAAATGATGCCATTTAAATGATCAAGTTCATGCTGCAACACACGGGCATGTAAATCAGATGCCTCTCTTTCTATCAAATGACCCTCAGCATCAAAACCACGGTAGTGGATAGATTGGTAGCGAGGAACTTTACCCCTTAGTCTACCCACACTTAAACAGCCTTCGTAATCCTCAATCATCGTGTCGGAGGTTGGAACAAAAGATGGATTAAATAAAACCGTAAAGGGGATGGATGGAAGATGTGTGTGAATGGGGTGATCTGTCATACCAAACACAAGCGCCCTCTTATTGAGCCCAATTTGTGGGGCTGCTAACCCAAGGCCACTCTCCAGTTCAAGCACCTCAAAAAGAGTTTTTTCTAATGATTTTAGAAAAGCTGATCCAAACTCTTCATCCGCGATAGGCTCCGAAACCAGTCTTAATAGTGGATTACCCAATTGTATGACTTGATGTGTGTCCATGGAACTATCCTCTGTTTGTTGCCACAACCAATCTTAGGTAAGGTCGGATATTTGTTTGTGATGCCTTTGTTCTCAAGTGGTCCAATTCAGGAGGTGGATATTTTATACCATATGAAGAATAAATGTCTCGGATCGATTTATAAAAATAATCCCCAATAACAATCAGTTCATGTAAATTGGACTCATAATACTCTGGTAAATCTTCCCTCCTTGAGCGTGTCGCATAGGAGTACAATAGATGAAAATTGTTTATTTTTCTAGCAAGCGTCATCCCAAAATTAAATTGATTGTTCTTGAATTTTATTTTTTCAATCTCATCTGCATGGCAGGAGTTCCACCAACAAAAGTTATTATTGGTATGTAGGCGAGGTGAGAAGCATGGATCCGCCCTCCATAGATGCTGCTGTATGAGATTATATTCAATATTTGGGGTAGATGAAAAAACCAAAATTTCTTTGGCTGGATCAACGATTGTTATTCCTAAGTGAGCAATTTCATGCAACCCCGCAAGATCTAAGAACACACTTTTAATATAGCGACGATGTTCAAATAATATCGTCAGTACATCTGGATGAAGTTTGATGTGTTGTTTTTCAGAGGACAGATGATTAACGAGCTCTAACCTGTTTGTCATTTTTTATTCCATTAAAACGCACGGCAGAATTGATAGAGATATCTATCACCTTAATAATTTCCTTCTTCTCTGCTTCTATATGAGTGGCATCATTAATAATATCCATAATAAAATGAATTAATTCTTTGATGTCACTGGTCACATTAAAAAGAAACGCGCTCTTTGTTAAAATATAGTTCAGCAAATCCGGTTCTATTTGAATTAAGTTTTTTTGATCGATGTTGTTTGGTATTTCAGTTTCTTCCCCAAATAATAGCCACCCAGGTGATACCTTTAGCCATTTTGCGATTTTGTAGGTGATATCAATATCAGGAAGGGCTTGACCCAAAACATATCGTCGAGCCATTTGATGGGAGCACCCCGCAATTTCCGCAAGCATACTGACCTTCACGCCGGCTTTAGATTTGGTCGACCCTAGGTTTTGTTGTTGCATCAAAAAAGTAATTCTTCGAGCAAAACCATGAACGAAATGATCTCTTTCCAACGTAGTCTCCAATATTTTGTTAATTTTAGTATACCTTTGATGTTTCATAAACTCAATATTGGCAAAAACAATCATAATACATTGTAAGCAACTTTAGATTTAAATAACAGCAACCAACGATTGCATTAAACACCAACTTAAAGTAGCATTTGCCTAGGGGATCTAAATGCGGTTTTTATCAAAAAAACCACCAAACAACAAAAAAGGACATTGATTGTGAAAAATAATTCAAAAACACTCATCTATAAAGCAATGATTCACTACCTGCTTGACTCAACTCGTTATACATTTAAAGATATTGCAGATTTGTCCGACACATCCATCAACAACATCCGGTCAATCTATTACGATGATCAGCTCCCAGCAGGATTTTCCTCTGAATTACAACTCGTAAAACTGTATCACATGGTGATTGAGCTCGAGAACCACACACCAAGGACGCCTATGCACTCTGCTAAGGAATAAACCGATGAACACACTCAATATTAATCATGCCGCAGAATTTCTTGGTGCTCATAAAGAAACCGTTAGGCGACTAGCTGCAAATGGGGTAATACCAGCGGTTAAGATCGGCAGAGGCTGGCGCTTTCTTCAGGATGATCTTGTGATCTACATGCGTTCTAAGTATGCTCGCGCTGTTACATCGCAAGGCGCTGTTCATAGGAGTAACAAACCATGGCGCTTTACAAAAGAAACACAATTTGGTGGATTAGCTTTACCCATCAAGGACAGAGAGTACAACGAAGCACTGGGACTGACGATAAAATAGCGGCACTTGAATACCACGATAAACTCAAAGCGGATCTGTGGAATATTACCAAACTTGAGAACAAACCTGTTTATTCATGGCGCAATGGTGTTTTACGATGGTTACGGGAAAACACCACCAAACGGAGCATTGAAACTGACAAAGTGCATTTAAGATGGTTGGATAGTCATCTAAGTCCTTACCACTTACATGAAATAACCAACGATGTATTGGAACACATTGCACTTAAAAAAGAAGCTGAAGGTGTTACATTAACTACAGTGAATAGGGTTTTGGAGATTGTTAGAGCTTTGCTGCTGAAAGCGTTTAAAGAATGGGAATGGATTGATAAAGTTCCGGCTGTACGAATGCGTCAAATCGAAAACTGTAGAATCCGTGGGCTTACTGTTGTTGAGGCAAATCGTTTATTACGAGAATTGCCTCAACATCTGAAAGATATGGCGGCATTTACATTGGCCACTGGTCTTCGTGCCTCAAACGTCACGGGGCTAGAATGGCAGAACGTCGATTTGAAGCGACGAAATGCATGGATCCACGCGGATCAATCTAAAACCAATAAAACAATCTCTATACCCCTAAACAACAATGCTATTGATGTCTTGCAGTCCAGGCTCGGATTACATTCAAGATTTGTTTTTACCTATCAGAATCAGCGAATCCGACAATGTAATACTGCGGCGTGGTCAAAGGCCTTAAAACGTGCCGGAATCGAAAGCTTCAGATGGCATGATTTAAGACATACTTGGGCAAGTTGGCACGTTCAAAATGGAACAAGCTTACAAGAATTGCAACAGTTGGGTGGGTGGTCTAGCTTTGAGATGGTTCTGCGTTATGCTCACTTATCAGGTGACCATTTGCGAACTGCTGCAAACAAAATCAATGGCATTGGACTAGCAAAGGAAACGCCTGATATTTAAAGATTGTAAAAAAAGTGTTACAAATCTGCTACATCACTTTTTTGGAACCTTGAAAATATCACGTAAGTGCTTGATTAAATGGTGCGCTCGGAGGGACTCGAACCCCCGACACCTTGGTTCGAAGCCAAGTACTCTATCCAGCTGAGCTACGAGCGCGCTTTAGAGGTTAGAAATTAAAATGGTGGGCCGTATAGGATTTGAACCTATGACACAGAGGTTAAAAGCCTCCTGCTCTACCAACTGAGCTAACGGCCCCCAAAGAGGCTGGAATGATACCGGATCAATCTGAAATTTCAAGTCTTTTTTTAAGATTTTTCTTGTTTTCATCGATCCTTTCCTTCTCCCCGAGGGGAAGACAAATCATCACTGGTGGCTATCACCGTCCATGCCTGAGACTTTAATCGAGAACTTACAACGGCCAGCTGATTCATCGGCACCAAAAGCAACAAAATATCGGCGCCCATGGCACCACATCCCTTCGCCGCCAAAACCTCTGGCATCGCTTTCAAAACATCCACCTGATGCAAGGAATGATCTGCTACTAAATTCATTTCAGAAAGCTTCTGGTGATATGCATTCACGGCTGTAACCAATAAATGCCCATCCCCTGCATCCAATGCCTTTTGCGCATCACCCACAAGAACAGATAGTTGGTCGACACCCTTAGGAATACTCATAGTGCTTAAATGCTGATGCGTCGCTAATTTTTGGCCTGTGTGTAAAAGAATGAAAGCTATATCCTGAAAGGGCCACACAGGGTATACATGCTGCATCCTTGTTTTGTTAATATAAACACAACCCCGTAAAGACTGGGCCAACACATCATAGCCACTAGGTCTCAGTCCTTCAAGAGTTTCGGTTAACTCAAAATAAGCCTCTAGCAGGCCCTGTTGATGAGGCTTTGTGGTCATGCTGGCGTGATATGCGCCGATAAATTGCGCGCTCGAAGCCCCGAGGCCACCTAAGCCCTGATAAGGATCAACCCATAGCAAACCAAAACCTGTGTCACCATGAGCATGCCACCATCGCCCTGCAGGAGATTCGGGATGAATGCCATGCAAACCCACATCGGTTGTTTTACTCACTTCAAAACAAGGCAATGTTGTCAAAAGAATCGCATCCAATCCAGCAAGTGCCGCATACTCACCCACCAGAAAGGTTTTGCCAGGAATACGCCATTTCATGATTGTCGAATTTCAGCCAGTAACTCAAAAGCATTCGAAGAACTGATGCGCTTATGCTTCACCAACCACTGCTGAAGCCGTTTTTTCAAAAAAGGCATTTCACTGTCAGTAGCTCCCGCGACCATGATCAAATTATCGATGTGTAATTTCATGTGACCTTGAATAATCCCATCGGTACAAAGTGCCCTCAACGCCCCCAAATTTTGCACCAAACCTACTGCTGCAATCACCCGAGATAATTGATTCGCAGACTCAATCCCCATCATTCGTAAACACATTTTTGCTGTTGGGTGAAGAGAAGTCACACCCCCAACGGTTCCAACAATGATGGGAGCCGTTAACTCACCAGTTAAAGTACCCGCATGGTATCGCCATCGCGATATGGATTGATACACACCTGTCCGTGCTGCAAACGCATGCACCCCAGCCTCCACCGCACGCCAATCATTTCCAGTCGCAATCAACACTGGATCGATCCCATTCATCACCCCTTTGTTATGAGTAGCCGCACGATAAGGGCAAGTTTCTGCAAATAATGAGGCTTCCTCTAACCGCTCGCCCAATTCAACATCAACATCATGAAGCAGCACCTTTGCGGTCGTGAGCTTCTGATCATTTAAATTAGACAGAATACACATCGTGACCTGTTCACCAGTCACTTGCTCGATCGGCCCTTTTAAATATTCAAGCGTTTGGTTCATGATATTAGCGCCCATCGCATCACAGCAGTCCATCAGCAAATGAACCACCGCCATCACACCCCCATCAGCTCTCGGCAATTGACGCAATTGTAAATCAACAACCCCACCCCCTCGGCGGACCATGGTCGAGGCGACATCTTCATTGGCTTTCTCAATGAAATACTGTTTATTATCGTCGAAAAGAGCCGAAAATCTTGGAAAATCGTTCACTCTAGCTAATTGAATTTGCCCAAGAATACAGTGCCCACTCACATGCGTTGTGATTGAGCCATGACGCCGAATCCATTTCGCAGTTTTGGACAAGGCAGCAATAATAGAGGTCTCTTCAACCGCCAAAGGAATCACATAGTCACGATCATCAATACAAAAATAAGTGGCAACTCCCAGTGGCAGTTGAAAATATCCGATGACATTTTCAATCAATTGATCCGCGAGATGCACATCTGACACCCCCCCATCTCGCAAAAACAAAACGTCCTCGGGTGTCATGGCACCTATGGCTACCAATCGTTTAAACCGCTCTTCACGGGAAAGCTTTGAAAACCCTTGAAACAATTGACCGGCATCATGAGCTGATGACATGTCCCCTCCTCAAATCACCTAAAACACGACTGCCTGTACAAAACATAGCAACCTTCAGTTCATATTCAATAACGGCCATCACGGTTAAAACATCCTGTGCCGATGTCAATGCAGCTTCCAACATAGGTTTTGCAAAAGCCACTGTTGATGCACCAAGAGCAAATAACTTGGCCGCATCCAAACCATGACGAACCCCACCTGAACCCCAAATTTCAAAATCAGGCACAATCTCGCGAGCATTACGCACGCTTTGAACCGTATCAACACCCCAATTTTGAAAGGTAATTGAAGCTTGATGGCGCAGCGAATCATCCACTGCACGATGTCCCTCGATACGCCCCCAGTGAGTCCCACCTGAGCCACTGACATCAACAGCGGCAACCCCTATCTCATTGAGGCGTGCCAAGGTCTGTCGTGAAAACCCACATCCTGTCTCTTTCACAACCACTGGAAGAGGCAATGCCTTCACAAGAGACTCAAGCGCTTGCCAACACCCTTTAAAGGTTGGCGTGCCCTCAGGCTGAATACATTCTTGCAAAGGATTACAATGGATGATCAACGCTTCTGCCTGGATAACATCCGTTAACCGTTGTATTTGAACCATGGGCGTTGACATGAGTTGTGCTATTCCTAGATTACTAAAGAGTGACACAGACGGATTGTCGCGACGAAGTGGATGCCATTCGTCAGCAGCTTTGGGATCGGTCAATTCACGACGTTGAGAACCAACGCCCATAGCCCATCCACTTTCAGCACAGGCCTTGAGAAGATGACGATTGATGATGCCAGCATGTCGATGCCCGGCTGTCATTGACCCCACCATGAATGGTTTTGAAACGACACATCCCAATCGCTCACTGCCAATGGAAATCTCATCAAAATTCATATCAGGCAAGGCTTCATGAACAAATGAGAGTTTGTCAAATGTATTCAGCTCATCCGCCTGATTAGATGGCATGAGCGCAAGCTCGATGTGATCACGCTTACGTTGTTCAAATTGCCCGTGGTCGTCTGTCATGAACCTGCCATCATTTGCAGAAAAATGATTGAATTCTACCATAAACCTACAAAAGCAACCAGTTATCCCATAGAATAGGACGTTGCGGACCTAATCACATGAGAAAATGACACCCATGGTAGAACCCCACTTTCGTTTTGACTCCAACCATCGTCGCTACCAATGCGAGGGCAATTGGTCCATGATCAATCTTCATGATGTGTTCAAACAGTTCAAACAAACGTCCTTGCCCACATCGGAAACCATCAAAGTATGTGGAGCACGTCTGACCAAATTTGACTCAGCAGGTGCTTTAACCCTCATACAATGTCTCGATGAATTAAAAAGTCATCATAACCAAATTGAATTGGTTGATTTCAATAACCAACACCAACATTTATTAACCTTGATTGAAAGCAAACGAGAGGTGCTCGATGACACGCCCCCTCCCCCAGAGAAGAAAAACAGCCTGTATCACCTCGGCAGAGTGACGATGTATAAACTCAATCAAGTCAACGGGTTACTCGTGTTAATCGGCAATTTAAGCGACAAAATTTTTAATGCCTTCGGCGAATGGCGCCGTTTCCAAATCCCAAGCATCATTTCGAACCTTGATTCCTGTGGGGTCAAAGCACTGCCCATCGTAGCCTGGCTTTCATTTCTGATTGGCATCGTGCTCGCATACCAAATGGGACTTGAACTTGAAACTTATGGTGCTAATATTTTTATTGCGTATTTGTCAGGCATGGCGATTTTTCGTGAATTCGCGCCGCTCATCACTGCCATCATCATCGCAGGGCGCACGAGCTCAGCCTTTACCGCTCAAATTGGCAGCATGAAAATCAATGAAGAAATTGATGCTCTCAGAACCATGGGGCTATCCCCTGTCGAATTACTGGTTGTTCCTAAAGTCATAAGCTTACTCATTGCTTTTCCCTTATTAATTTTTTGGTCTGATTTCTTCAGCACCTTAGGCGCCATGGTGATGTCCAAATTCATGTTGCAGATAGGATATTTGGATTTTCTGACACGCCTTCAAGATTCTGTTGGCCTCAAGCAAATGATGTTAGGATTGTACAAAGCGCCTGCTTTCGCGGTATTGATAGCACTGGTGGGTTGTTTTCAAGGATTTCGAGTGGAATCTAATGCAGACAGCGTGGGAAGCCAAACCACAAAAAGTGTGGTGCAGGCTTTATTTTTAATCATCATTGCTGATGCTTTCTTTTCAGTAATATACGGTTGGCTAGATCTATAACGTGAATCCTCTAAATCAAGCAGTGATTGAAATCAAAGGATTGAAAAACTATCTGGGGGGCCAATGGGTGCACTCCGACATCAACATGAGCGTTGAAAAAGGCGAGATCCTTGCCATCATCGGCGGCAGTGGCAGTGGAAAAACAACCATTTTACGCAGCATCGTAATGCTTCAAAAACCAACATCTGGTACAATTCGTGTGTTTGGACAGGACATCAATACCCTGAGCGAACAAGCCGCCGACGCTCTCCGAAAACGCTGGGGCATGTTGTTTCAACACAGTGCGCTTTTCTCAGCGATGACCGTATTGGAAAACATCATCTTCCCTATGCGCGAACTGACCACCCTAGACAAGCCTTTTATGCAAAAATTAGCCCTATTGAAACTCAATTTGGTAGGGCTTCCCAAGGATGCTGCAAATAAATATCCATCACAACTGAGTGGAGGCATGCAAAGACGTGCCGCCGCAGCGCGGGCCATTGCCATGGATCCTGAATTGTTGTTCCTCGATGAGCCAACCTCAGGCCTTGATCCCTTAAGTGCCAGGCAATTTGACGAGCTTATTGTATTTTTACGCGACACATTAAACTTAACCGTAGTCATCGTAAGCCATGATATTGAATCTTTAAAACGATGCACAGATCGCGTTGCATTCATTGGCGCTGGTAAAATAGTCAGTCAACAACCGATAGAGGAATTGATGAAAAACAAAGATCCCTTGATTGCTGATTATTTCAGTCATATGTCACCAGGAGGAAGGCTTGGAATCAAAAACTAATTATACGATCGTGGGCTTAACCGTCCTGATTCTTATCGTGGGCCTTTTTGCGGCGGGTGTCTGGCTCTCTGTGGGTTTTGATAGAAAAAAATACGACATGTACACGCTGTATATTGATGAGGCCGTCTCCGGTCTCAGCGATGATTCTGCTGTCAAATACAATGGGGTTAAGGTGGGATTGGTCAGCAAAATTGAATTAGACCAACTTGATCCGCAGCAAGTCAAAATCCTAATCAAAATTGAGGAAGGGACGCCCATCACCGTCAGCACTCAGGCCACCTTGATAAACCAAGGCATCACCGGCACAACTTATTTAGGGTTATCAGCCAGCTCCTCTTCGCCTTTTCCCTTGCAAAAAACGCCAGGCGAACCTTACCCAGTCATCCCCTTCAAGCACTCGTTCCTCAGTAAACTTGAAAAAAATATTCATGAAGTCAGTATGGGCATCAAACGCGTTTTTGACAAAGAAAACGCCCTAGCCATCAAAAAATCGCTAGCCAACATCGAATCCGTCACCCAAATCATTGCCAAAAGTAATGATAGTCTTCATCAGAGCCTAAAAGATCTACCGGTACTCCTACAAGATCTCAAGACTGCTGTGAACAAGTTCAGCAACATGACTGGCCACATGTCAACCGCAGGCAAGCAAGTCAGTATCGCCATGCAATCAGGAAAAAATGCGGCCGATAAATTATCACAGCAAACCCTTCCTCCCATGGTGATTTTGTTACATCGCTTGGATTTGATAGCCGCAAATCTTGAAAAAGTGAGCGCTCAAATGCGCCAAAATCCAGCCATCATCATACGTGGCACTACCCCCCTTAAACCAGGTCCTGGAGAATGACTGTGAAAAAGTTAGCGTGTCTCATCTGTGTTTCCTTGATATTGACGGCCTGTTCCGCTATCAAGGTTCCTGTCAGTCATCAGTACAAACTCGACGCTTTCAGTGCCCAAACCACCGGACACAAAAAAACAAACCTGACGCTGCTGGTTTCAGTACCTGAGGCTTTGGCCGGCAATCAAACAGAACAAATCCATTATCTACAAAAACCCTATGCCCTAGACTCCTTTGTCAATAATGCCTGGGTTAGCAGTCCTGCCAACATGATTTACCCACTCATCATAGAAAGCCTACAAAAAACACACTATTTTCACGCGGTAGCTTCTGGCCCATATGCAGATAGAGCGAACTATCGATTGGACACACAACTGATCTCCCTACAACAAAACTTCCAAGTCAAACCGAGCATTGTCGACTTGGTAGTCCATGGTGTCATCACCCACATTGAAGATAATCGAATCGTAGCCTCACGCACGTTCCATGAACGAGCCATATCTCCGAGTGACACACCCTATGGCGGCGTAATTGCCGCAAACCTTGCCGTAAAGACATTTACGAGCAATTTGTCATCATTTGTAGTCAAAGAAATTGAAAATGATAGCAAGATAGTTCGCAACAATAGCCAAAAATAAAAAACAATTGTACAATGAGCCGCCATCGCACAACATCGATTGGATGAGCGGGCCCAAGATTCATAAAAATTCATAAAAAGGAGACACAGGATGAACACCAGATCTTTTCTAAAATTAGGACTTGTTGCAGCAAGTGTCATACTGCTCG
This sequence comes from Legionellales bacterium, assembly GCA_026399195.1. GTDB lineage: Bacteria > Pseudomonadota > Gammaproteobacteria > Legionellales > Legionellaceae > JAPLRK01. The sequence goes on along the minus strand of JAPLRK010000084.1, from coordinate 52,050 downwards.
CAGCGTGCTCAAAAGCACCAGGTAGTGCAGATGGCATGGGAGGAAATGCAGATGGACTCCAAGCACACGGCTTAGGACAACAAAACCACTTCGCCGGCCAAGAAGCAGGTGAAATGTACACCACCCAAGCACCCCATAATCAAGTGTACTTGTTTTCCTATGACAACAGCGTCTTAGCCTCAAAATACGTCCCGTCCGTCAATGCCCAGTCTGAGTATCTCAAAGCAAACCCCGGTGCACGTGTGCTGCTTGCAGGCCATACCGACGAACGCGGAAGCCGAGAATATAACGTGGCCTTAGGCGAACGCCGAGCCAATTCTGTGGCCGAATTAATACGAATGACAGGTGTAGGTAGAGATCAGATCCGCGTGGTCAGTTACGGTAAAGAGCGCCCCGCTAACTTAGGCCATGACGAAGCCTCCCACCTTCAAAATAGACGAGTTGAATTAACGTATGAGGCTACGAGATGAAGAAAACCCACCGTCTTTTGATCATGGCATGTTTCGCCTGCATCCTACCCCTGCAAGTCTTCTCAGAAGCACCGGTGGTTGATGATAGCGAAAATTTTGCCCTTCTCGACGAACACCAGCCGACTTTCGAACGGCCTGTTACAAGAGAACGTGCCCAAACGTCTGAAAATGACGAAGAGACTGCGTTGGCCAATGATACGGTGGATACAGAAAACCACAGTAATACCAAAAGCAACAACAGCACTCATGCAGTGCTGTTGGACAAAATCCAAGGCTTACAACAAGAAGTTCAAGAATTACGTGGCCAATTGGAAGTTCAAGCTCACGATTTAAAATTGTTACAACAGCAACAACTCACCTTTTATAAAGATTTAGACGCTCGAATCCGTCCTCCTGAACCCCTAAAAAGCACCCAAAAAGAACCCGTTGCAAATGTCACGCTTACCCCAAAAGAGATGTCAAAAAACACACCTTCTTTGGTGACCAAACCCAAGATCGTAACACTCCAAACCCAAAACCCAGCAACGCGCACAAACCCTGCGGACGAACAAATAAGCTATCTTGCCGCCTACGAGTTGGTCAAAAACAAAAAATTTGACGATGCCTTAGAAGCCATGCAAACCTTTGTAACCCAGCACCCTCAAGGGGGATATACCGCGAACGCTCAGTACTGGATTGGCGAACTGTACCTGGTCAAAAAAAGCTATCCCGAAGCCATTCAGCATTTTGACGTGGTGCTGCAACAATTCCCATCCTCCAGCAAAACCTCTGCAAGTTTACTGAAAATCGGCTATGCACTAGCCGCATCTGGCAAAAAACAAGAGGCCATTACCCATCTAGAACAAGTCATACAAAAGTATCCCAACACCAACACGGCGCAACTAGCCAGAGTGAAATTGGATATATTAAAGAACCGCGCATGATGAAACAACCCGTTCTTAGCCTACGGATCACTGAAATTTTCCATTCATTACAGGGAGAATCCACCACTATAGGCTTACCAACGGTTTTTGTACGACTGACAGGATGTCCCCTCCGATGCCACTATTGTGATACCACCTATGCGTTTACTGGAGGCAATAGACTAGCTTTTGACCACATCATGACAGAAGTAGCCTCCTATGCCTGTCAGTACGTCTGTGTCACAGGCGGCGAACCTTTGGCGCAACCCAATTGTACGGTTTTACTGCAAAATTTGTGTGATGAGGGCTATTCCGTATCCCTTGAAACTAGCGGCGCACTGAGCCTCGAAGGGGTCGATGAGCGCGTCATGGTCGTCATGGATCTCAAAACACCAGACTCAGGCGAGCATCAAAAAAACAAATTATCCAATCTGTCCCTTTTAAAAAAAAATGATCAGCTAAAGTTTGTGTTATGTGGCCGTGAAGACTATCAATGGGCGCGAGATATGCTCATCACCCACCAACTGCAGGACAAAGCGATGATCCTGTTTTCCCCAAGTTATGGGCAATTAAACCCAACAGAACTTGCCAACTGGATAGTTCAAGACCGATTGCCAGTACGATTTCAAGTACAACTACATAAACTATTATGGAACGATGCCCCAGGGCACTAATACTTTAAAACAAAGGAGAACTCCAGATGTCATGGTTCGCTCAAGCCCCTTCCAACATCGCACTCATCAAATACATGGGAAAAAAAAACGTTGAACTAAATCTCCCCATTAACCCGTCCATTTCCTATACCTTAACAAATCTATTAACCAGCGTGATGATAGAAGAGCACCCCGGAAAAAAAGATTTTTGGGAACCCTTGGACATCCCTGGTGCATTGCCAGTAACCCTACCGAAAGAAGCGGAAGAACGCTTCTTAAGTCACTTGGCTCGCCTAAAAGCCCTCTTTAACCATACCGGTGCTATGCTAGTCCGTTCAAGCAATAATTTCCCTCACAGCAGTGGTTTGGCAAGCTCAGCCTCCAGTTTTGCAGCCCTTACCAAATGCGCCATCATGGCGCTCAGTGAGCTCACCAAAACCCCGCCCCCCTCCACAGAAATCATGGCCCAACTCAGCCGTATAGGCTCAGGCTCCTCATGCCGCTCATTTTTTGCACCATGGGCGCTTTGGGAAGATGAAACGGTAACCGTCCCTGAGATCCCTTACAAAAAATTACTTCACCAAGTGATCATCATCAGTCGTGATGAAAAAAAAGTATCCTCTCGTGAAGCGCACCTTCGAGTCATGACGAGCCCTAATTACCCAACAAGAAACCTACGTGCCCAACAAAACTTAAAAGCCCTGCTTCACGCCCTCAAATCCGAAGATTGGAAAAGCGCCTACCATATCTCTTGGCAAGAATTTCAAGATTTGCATTCGTTATTTTCTACAAGTGCCGAACCTTTTTCTTATATGACATCCCAAAGCCAAGAGCTCTTAACACACTTACAAAATGTGTGGAAAAATGAGGGAGATGGTCCTATCATCACCATGGATGCGGGCCCCAACATCCATGTGCTCTATCGTCCTGATCAAGCCGACATGGCACGAAGATTTAAACAAGACCATTTGATAGGCAATTACGATGTCTTCTGATTTCAATACAGCAGTCCATGGCAAGTGGATTTTGGCTGGAGAACACGCCGTCATCCGTGGCCACAGCGCTCTGGTTTTCCCCATCACGTCCAAAAGCTTAACCCTAAGCTACCAAAATTCATCCAAAGAGTTGAGCGCAAGCTACTCCGGCGAAAGCGGTGCTGACACACACTTGCTGTTTTGGAGCGTACTTGAACAAGGGATGCAACTCCAGACCCGCTCCCTTAATCAATTGAGCGGACATTTTGATTTGTATAGCGATGTACCCATTGGTGTCGGCATGGGTGCCTCTGCGGCATTATGTGTAGCCACTGCACGCTGGTTTGCAACCCAAATTACTGAAAAATCCCTAGATATCCATGAATTTGCCAAACGATTAGAAGATTTGTTTCATGGCCAAAGTAGTGGTTTAGACATCGCAGGGGTAGCCGCAACATCGGGAGTACACTTCTTACAAGGACGATGTACTCCGCTCACCATCGCCTGGACCCCCCAATGGTTTTTATCCTCGTGCGGACAAATCGGCATCACCTCACATTGTATAGATCTTGTCAAAGCGCTCTGGGAAAAAGATCCAACTTTCGCGACAAGCATTGACCAACATATGTCATATTGCGTCCAAAAAGCCCAAAATGCCTTGGAAAAACAAACAGCCACCTCACTACCTGAACTGGCCGACGCTATCAATAGCGCGAAAGATTGTTTCCAACAATGGGGCTTGGTAAGTGATGGCCTTCAGAAACACATGGACAGCCTACGCGAGGCAGGGGCAATCGCCGTAAAACCCACTGGATCAGGGGGCGGCGGCTATGTGATCAGTTTGTGGGCGACCAAACCTCCCGAAATGGACATCGAATTGATGGCCATCTAAGGCACACATTGATAATACACTTCACCCTCTTTGATCATCCCTAACTCATAACGGGCTTGTTCTTCAAGGGCTTGTTCCCCTGATTTAAGCTCAAGAACATCAGCCTCAACAGCCGAATTCCGAGCTTCAAGCCTTTTGTTTTCCTGCTCTTCAGCCATCAACTTACTCTCTAAATGAAACCATTGCAGGACGCTAGCATCACCTAACCATAACTTGTATTGCAAGCCAATAAGCGCCAACAACAAAAAAATGATGATCGTTCGCATGCATAAACCCGTCAGTCAAGTTGATTTATTATAGCTTGTGTGGTCTCGAAGTAACAGGTCAATAGGTGACCTAAATTGCAGGGGTTGGAATAGTGGTCTAGACTAAAGATAGGTGACCGTGAGGAATCGTTATGTCTAAAAACCCTAAGCCTAAGAAAAAAATGAGCCCAGAGCAAAAGGAATTATGGTCCCTTGATTCCGACGTACCTCCCGCTATGTCCAGGTCCCAAGAGCCTCCGGACAAGCAGACCATGCTCACCAAAATCATCAAAGCACTTCTTAATTTTTTGGGATTCAAACTTGGACATGGAGGAGCACCACCAACCCCATCACAAGTCGAAAATCGTTTGAAGCAACCAGATGCAGCCAAAGAGGCTGAAAAATTTTTTAGTAGTAACCTCATTAAGAACGCACTAAAGTCCAAAATGGCCCCATGGATTGCTAAACAGCTTCAAAAATTTCTGGATTCTAATCCGAAGATGAAAGAAGCTATTCAAAATGCCTTAAAAGAAAACCGCGCACTATGCGATGTGATTCAAAAAAATGTGAAGGGCACCCCAATGGAGAAAATCTCCAAGGGATTACTTCCCCCTGCTCCAAGGCCGGCAACCCTTGCAGTAGGCAGTGTCTCACCAAAGCCCACGCTTAGTGCTGCACCAAATCCACGCCCCACACCAAAAGCTCCAACCAAAAAGAACGATGAGGGAGATGAAGACAAGACAAAACAAGAAAAGTCTGTCTCTAGGCCTATGAGCTCAACTCCTGCAAAACAAAAGGCTGTGGCTAGGTCTCCGAGCTCAACCCCTGATAAAACAACAAAAAACACGCCTCCTACTATCGGAAAAATGGCCAATTCAAAGCTGCCTAAAACGGGTAAAGCCGCAGCATTAGCAGCTCAGAATACACCTGGGGCCATTCCACAGATGACCACACCAACCCCCTCACCACCTCAGGGAAAGAAAATGGTAGCAGCTGCTGCAAGCGAAGCGGAAAAGAAAGCACGCCTTGCGAAAATAGCCACACGCGGAGAGACAAACGCCATACAAAAAAAAGAAAAGAAAGAGGAAGAGAACAAGAAAGAGGAAACAGGCTTTACACCAAGCCCATAGTCAGGAAAAACCACAAGGATCGGGAGCTGGGCATGTTCTGGCACCGCCGTTCAATGACCAAAATACAGACCCCCTGCATAAGGTAAGACAACGCGTTCATTGATTCTAAGTAGTTGATTATATTTACACATTCTATCCGTACGACACAAAGAACCTGTTTTGATTTGCCCGCATCCCGTAGCCACCACCAAATCCGCAATGAAGGTATCTTCCGTTTCTCCTGATCGATGCGACATCACACAACGATAACCATGACTTTTGGCAAGCCGGATCGTCTGTTTTGTTTCGGTTAAAGTACCGATTTGATTCAACTTGATGAGCACGGAATTGGCTGTCTTTTCAGCAATCCCTTTAGCAAGTATCCGGGGGTTTGTCACAAACAAATCATCTCCAACCAACTGCACGCGACGACCTAACTGTGCGGTCATCTGCTGCCACCCATGCCAATCATTTTGATCAAGACCATCCTCAATACTTACGATCGGATAATCTCGGATAAGCGCATCATAATACTGTATTAATTCTGCTGCACTGAATTTTTTGTCCTCGGAAGGCAAATGATAAAACCCTTCCTGGAATAATTCAGAAGCGGCCACATCCAAAGCTAAGACGATATCAGTTCCCAAACGAAAACCCGCCAAAAGAATAGCCTCAGACAACAAGTCGAGGGCTTGCCGATTGGATGTTAAATTCGGGGCAAAACCACCTTCATCCCCCACCGCTGTGGCCATCCCTTGCTTTTTTAACAGCTCTTTTAACACGTGAAACGTTTCAGAACCCATTTGCAGGGCTGAAGGAAAATCTACTGCCCCCACAGGCATCACCATAAACTCTTGAATATCCACATTATTATCCGCATGAGCCCCGCCATTGAGCACATTCATCATGGGAACCGGCATCACCATTTCTTCTTCTTCATTCAAAGAAGCATACAAAGGTAGTTCACGCGCATTCGCAAGGGCGCGTGCAGACGCCAAAGAGACTGCTAAAATCGCGTTAGCACCTAATCGAGATTTGTTTTCTGTGCCATCTAATTCACAGAGATGCGCGTCAAGCTGCTCTTGAGAGGCTATTGGGAAATGATGAAGGGCTTGGTTGATCTCACCATTGATGTGTGACACCGCATGAAGCACCCCCTTTCCACCATACCGAAGCATATCGCCATCTCTTAACTCGACCGCTTCATGACAACCCGTTGAAGCACCAGATGGCACGCTGGCACGGCCCATCATCCCGTTATCCAATACCACATCGGCTTCAACCGTTGGATTTCCTCTCGAATCCAATATTTCACGACCATGGATGTTGATGATGTGCATGCTTTATCCTTAATATCATTTGGCGAAAAAACGATAAGTATATAGTTCCTATGAAATATTGGGTATAATTATCCATCATTTTTAATAAGGCGAAAATCTCATGGCTAGCATATTTAATATGTTTGGGCCGTCTCCAATCAAGCCTATTGAACAACACATGCACAAAACCTATCTTTGTGCCAAGCAACTCACTCCTTTTTTTGAAGCGGTGCTGCAACTCGATTGGGAAACGGCCCAATCCATCAAAGATAAAATTGTAGCACTTGAAAAAGAAGCCGATCTCATCAAGCGTGATCTCCGTCTTCATCTTCCAACAGGATTGTTTCTACCTGTCGCTCGAACGGATCTTCTTGAACTATTAAGCGTTCAAGACCGCATTGCCAACAAAGCTGAAGACATTGCAGGCCTCATCATGGGTCGGAAAATGCTTATCCCAAAAGCCATCGCAACCTTATTGATGCCCTTTCTTCATCGATGCCTGGATGCCGCTAAACAGGCCTGTAAAGCGATCAACGAATTAGATGATCTCCTGGAGAGTGGTTTTCGCGGTACTGAGGTGAAAATTGTTGAAGAGATGATAGTCACCTTAGATGAAATCGAACAAGATAGTGATGAAAAACTCGCAGACATCAGACACCGTATTTTTGAGTTGGAAAAGGAGTTACCTACCATTGAGGTGATTTTTCTCTACAAACTCGTTCAATGGATTGGCGAATTGGCCGACCATGCCCAAACGGTAGGTGGTCGACTTCAAATTCTCATAGCCAGGTAACCCCATTAATGGACTACTCTATTCTCTTTTTAATCTTAGCCGTTCTCCTTTGCTTCTTCATGACTTGGGGTGTTGGTGCCAATGATCTGGCGAACGTCATGAGCACCACGATGGGCTCAAAAGCGGTCACCGTCAAACAAGCCATGCTGATAGCGGTCATCTTTGAATTCGCAGGGGCATTTTTTGGTGGCACCGGGGTGACCGAAACCATGCGAGATGGGATCATCAACACCACAGAGTTATCACAGCAACCTCTGATCCTCATTGAGGGCATGTTGGGCATACTCCTCGCCTGCACGATTTGGATGAACCTCGCAAGCTATCTAGGCGTTCCCGTATCTATCACCAACGCCTTGGTCGGTTCTATGGTTGGCTTTGGGAGTGTGGTCCTAGGCACTGATGCCATCGAATGGAGCCAGGTTTATCGCATCGCGATTGGCTGGGTGACCTCACCCATGATTTCCGGCATCACAGCCTATATTTTGTTCATCACGATTCAACAATCCATTTTTGCCCGAAGTGATCCCTTAGAAAAAGCCAAACTTTACATCCCCATTTACCTTTTTTTGGTAGGATCGATTCTCTCTTTCATCACAGTTTTCAAAGGACTCAGCCACTTTGATATTCACCTCAATTTAAAACAAAACATAGCCACCACTTTGGCAAGCAGCATCATCATCACCATTGTCGGTATCCTATTCATTCGGCGGATCCCTGAAAAACATGGCATGAAGCGACGCGAGCGGTTTTTGCAGGTTGAAAAATATTTTGCAGTTCTCATGGCAATGACTGCCTGTGCGATGGTGTTTGCACATGGCTCAAATGATGTAGCGCTTGCTGTTGGGCCTCTGAGCATTGTCTACAGTTTGGTAATGCATCCCCACCAACCTTTTGGTGCGATGGATTATCCTGCCTGGATTGTTTTACTAGGGTGTGTTGGAGTTATCAGTGGGCTACTCATGTATGGTCGAAAGGTCATTGAAACCGTAGGAAGTTCCATCACCGCATTAACCCCCAGCCGAGCATTTGCCGCAACGCTAGCCGCCGCAACCTCAGTGGTGGTCGCTACCAGTATGGGGATCCCTGTTTCCGCAACCCAGACCTTGGTAGGTGCGGTATTAGGTGTCGGACTTGCCCGAGGTATCGGCGCTTTGAACCTCATCGTCATCCGAAATATTTTCACCTCCTGGATATTAACTTTACCAGCCGCCTCCTTACTATCGATCTTGTCTTACAAAGTATTGCACGCTTGCATAGGTTGACGGGCTCTTTTTATCAACATTCGCCCAAGTGGGGACGATGACTAGTAGCCTTTTCTCCATTCCTCCGATGATGAAGTTCAGCCCGGAGTCCTGTTGTTATGGTTGCTGCTGGTGCTGGTTCCGTCTCCACCGCTCTAGCAAATTTTTTCACATGTTCCCAAAGTTTAGCGTTCTCTAAGGATATCTTTTTTTCACTCTTACAAGTGGCAGCATCCATCCTTGATCGTTCAGGGGTTTTTTCAAAATAATGATGGAGGAGGAACTCATCATTTAGGATCATTTCCGCGAATTTACGTCGATAGATATCACCAGGTTGCAACTTCAAAACAGCCTTAAAAAGCTCTCTTTTTTCTTCTTGTGGAATAGTTTTGAGAAGGCTGATTTTAAGTTCCTCAGAGGTTGTCTTCATCCGTGGAGACTGTAAAAGCTCCATAAGATAGGGTATATCTCGGAGTTCTATCGCAGTTTTCAGGGCTAGTTGATATCCAGTTTGAGCTTGCTCTTCCCCACGCAGAATCATCGCTTTAAATTCTTCATTGAATCGAGGAGGATTTTTCTCGATCAAAGCGCTTAATAAAGGTGAACGAAAATGAGTTAGAAATGGGGCGCATTTGTTTGGGAATTTATCATAAAATACCTTGATGTTTTTCATAAAATCAGGGTTTTTAACCAGAACATGCATAAAATCAGCTAAGGCTTCGGCCACGCGTGAACAATCAGCTTCACTATCACTCATCAAATTGTAAAATATATTTTCGCCATTTAAAGCATTTAGGAATAACTGACGCACTATGGTCGGTGCGTTCATTAATAAACGAAGATTCCATGGCAAAAATCCTTTTAAGGCGGCCTCTTGTTTTTCAAGTGTTAGGGTCCCTAGTTGGGTTATCACTGCAGGATTTTTAATCAAAATGGAAATCAAATCATTCGAAAGAGCGCGGCATGTAGCCTCTATGTGCGGAGGGTTCATCGTGTCTAATTGCGTCACCAAAGGACCATGGCAACAATGTCTCAGTAAGGGAACAGATAACGAAACGCCATCAAACAGTGTGATGGTCGTCACCGTGAGAGGAAGTGCTACGAGCACTTGGTTGAGGTTGAGAGGAAGTCCTGTTAAGAAATTGAGTGATTGAATGGCTGGGGGGAGTTGATTTAAGAAAGTCCCGATTCTGCTCAGAACCTCTTCATTAGTGTCTTTGTTAAAAACACCATTTAAATCAAAGTGATGCGTCGCTTTGATCTTACTGTTTTCCATCAAGGCCGTAAATAAGCGCTGAAAAACGATAAGATCACCTGTTGCCATTTGAAGGGCATTTGGAGAACCTTGATAGACAGCAGCTAATAAATCATCAGGGGTTTTGTATGAATTCAGAATTTCGGGTAGAAGATCACCGTGATGTTTCGCAATATAATAGATCCATTGAGGGTGAGGTCCGCCTGGAATCTGAGCTAATATCTCTTGTTGTCTCTCGACGTTAAGCGCCGAGATGTGAGACAACAGATGCCCCATGATTTTTTTATCACCCTTCAATAAGGCCACATCGAAAGGATTTTGTCCTTGGTCATTTCTAAGGGTTAAATTAATCTCAGGTCGTTTTAATAAAGCTTCAACCACTTCTGGTGTGCGAGCTAAGTGTAGGGGGGTGTTTTGGTGAGAATCAAGCGCAAGAACATCGCTGCCTTCATCACATAATAACCTGACATTATCCTCAAACCCACTTGCGGTTGCTAGATGAAGAGGGGTTTGTCCATCCTTGTCAGGAAGCTCCAATGGTGATCGCGGAATAGAGCCACCGTCATAGCCTTTTTTAATTTGAGTCAGAAGAGCTTTAAAGTTTTCAGCTTTTAAGGTGGCAGCAATTGATAATACCGTAGGATATTGACCCTCCTGGTAAGTACTGAGTAAGTCTGCTTGATCCTTCTCGGGTAAAGTGAGAAGGTGGCTTAAGATAGGGGCCAGAATTTCCTTTGAGGCTAGATCTAATACACTGCGACCTAAAGCGTTTCTATGGGTCAATTGAATCTCTGGATGTTTTAAGAGTTCCTCGATACTCCCTATTTTTTTATAGATTGCAGCTACCTGCAAAGCGGTATTTTCCTCTTGGTCTAATGCGTTGACATCTACGCGTTTATCTGACAACAACAATGAGAGATTAGGTACGATATCATGCTTGGCTGCAATATGAAGGGGGGACGGGAGAAGAGACTCTCTGGCATGATCCCAACTTCGAGTGAGGTCATCCATAGGCATTGCTCCTACGATATTAGCAAAAGTCACTGCCGATAAACTTGCCGCATAGGATAATACATTGGGGTATTGACCCTCAGCCACCCTTGATAAAAGTGTTTGTTGCTCAATCAACAACAGCTCAACGATTGCCATGTTATTTTCTTTGACGGCAAGATCTAAAGTTGTTTCTTCGCTGAGCGTGACACTTTGGACACGACATCCTTTTTCCAACAATAATTTGACTGCGGCCAATCGACCATATTTGATGGCCATGTGAAGGGATGTCAGACCCTGAAGGTTGGGTTCGTCTAATTGCTCTAAAGTTAATCCATCACTACCTAAAACCAGATATGGATTGTTCTTGAAATGGGCCAGCGTGAAATTGAACACATTGGTGAAATGATCGCCACCGTAGGGGTGAGCAAAGTCACCGAGAAGTTTTTTTTGTGTCTCTAAAGGAAGACTGAGGGCTTTGACGAGGATCAACTCTATAGACACGGGGTGCTTAGCAAAAGCATCCCCTAGCGCATTGCGTCCATTTTCACCGACAAGGCTTAGGTCCGCGTCAGCCGCGATTAAAGCGTTAATCATCTGTTCCTGGCCCAACACTATGGCCCAATGTAAAGCAGAATAATTCATTGAATCAACGGCATCGATATCAAAGAACTGGTTCGTTAGATAAAATTCAACAATAGATGTACTCCCTTGTTTTACAGCATTGATGAGATCGATCGTATTAAGTCGTTTTCCTTTATATTTTTCTAATACTTGACGTTTGAGTTCTAGATCATTGGTAGCATCTGCATATTGCAAGACATTGGCGTACTTTCCGCCGCTCACATCCTTTAAAAATTCCTTTTGAGCTTCCAAGGAAAGAGAGGCAGCTTTTACTAATAAACAACGCTGAAGCTCTGGGTTAGGGTAATAGAAGGACACATCTAAACAGTTTGTTTTTTTGGAAGACCTAAATGCTATATCAATGTCTTCATGTTCTAACAAAGCCTTGACACTCTCAAGAAATCCCCATGAGGATGCTAGGGAAAGTGGTGTAAAGCCATCGCTGTTTTTTTTATTGATGTCGTAGCCTTTTTTCAGTAAAGCTCGAATGAGCGTGGGGCAATTATTCGCTGCTGCAAGGCACAAAATCACCGGATTTATTTCTAATTCTTCTAGAGTCAACTTCTCTATTTGTTCTAGACAGATATCCTCATGCTTTTTCGGGAATGTCCTAATCAAGTAGCTGAGGACACTAGTAAAGCCAGTGGATTTTAGCAACGCTTTTTGTTGTTCAAATGGCAAATTTCTGACGTGGAGAAGTAAGGTTTCGGTCAACTCAGGGTGATGCTTTGATGCCAGATCAAAAACATTCTGCTGCATTTTGTTTTTAGGCATCATTTGAACATTCTCTTTTAAGAACCTCTCTACCAGTTCTTTGTTACCATGCATGACCGCAATCATCAAAGGTGTGTTCCCGGCTTTATTAGGTTGTTCAGTATCCATACGAGGATCTTCATTTAATAAGCGACGAATGATTTCCGTTTGGTTGTGTTTGACAGCGGCGTCAAAGGCAGAAAGCAGGGATTGGGCGGGTGATGTGTCGACCACAACAGGACTCGCTGATGCTTCAACTTCAGCAGGCGGTACATCAGCCATCATCGCATGAGATTGATCTAATACTTTTTGAAAAACATCGAAGTTACGACTGGCTGCAAAAGATAACACATCTTGGAAGTAGCCACCTTCAACATTCTTTAAAAATTCCTTTTGATCTTGCAAGGAAAGAGAGGCGGCTTTGATGGTCAATATATCAATGGTTTCATCATGATGTCCACTGACAGCAACATCAAGGGCATTTTGTCCTTGTTTATTTCTTGATAAAAGAAACGTGGCTGGATAGGTCATGAAGAGAGGAATCATAGACTTGATACCAAGTCGTGTCGCACAGATAAGGAGCGTGTCACCCTCTGCGTTCTTGATGGCACAGTCACAACCGAAGTTGAATAAATATCGGAGGTTCTCTGTTTGTTTTGCATTCACCATGTGAAACAACAAGGGGGTTGTTTCAGCAAGTTCAAGAAGGGCCTCCCTGCTGAGAGATAAGGCTTTGATGATGTTCTGAAAGGTGGATAGATCTTGAGTGACTGCTAAAGAGATCATGGTCTGGAAAACGCCCCCTTCCATATGTGACAATAGCTCTTTTTGTACACTAGGCGTCTTACCTATTGCCTTGTTCAATAAAAGTTTGATCATCTCGTTTTTCATTGGGCCTTGCACAAGATCAAAGACATTTTTTCCTTGTCTGTTTCTGAGCGATAAATCGATACCCTCTTGCAAAAGCAATATTTTAAACAACTCAAGATGACCCTTGCTTGCAGCAATGGTCAGGGCTGTATCATCATTGGGGTTGCGTTTATTGATAGGGCATCCCTCATCAATGAGCAATTGTACGTTTTCAGTATGGCCATATTCAGAGGCCATGTGGAGAGGGAAATTTGAATGGCCTACTTTATAATCGAATGTTTCCTGGAGAGTAGGTCCAGGAGGTCCGCCATTTTTTATGGCTTGAACCACTTTTTTAAAAGTATCGATAGGATATTTTGCAGCTAAAGTTAGCATATTTGGATAATAGCCAAAATTCGAAGATAGTAAATCTTCTTGAACACTTAGCGGTAAGACTGCGGCTTTTGGTAACAGAGCGGCTATCATTTTTTGATGATCAGCTGAAGGATCATGCAAACATAATAAATCAAACACACTTTTGCCCAATTTATTTCTGATATCGATCTTTATGTTTCGGTGCTGCAAGAGAACTTCCATGGCAGCAGGTTTCGTGAGATCCGCCGCGATAATCAGTGCTGTAGAGCCATTCGAATTGGTTATATTGATGTTAGAATTGCCGATAGATAACAACACGTTAATGTTCTCATGTTGTCCATGTCCGGTTGCCCAGAGGAGGGCGTGTGAGCCGCCGGGTAAGTGGTTTAATGTTTGTTCGATGGTTGGGCCAGGGGGGCATAAATCTGTAATTTTAGCAAGAACGGCCTGAAAGGTAGCATGGGAAAGTCCGGCAGCAAGGGTTAAAACACTGGAATGATTACCTTCTATACCCTTTAAAAATGTTGTTTGTTTTTTTAAGGGTAGAGTCGCTGCGTGTAGTAACATCGTTTTTAAAAAAACTTCGTTGTTGGTCTTTGGTAAATATTTGGCAATAACTTCTGCTATCTTAAATTTCAGCGCTTTTTCAAGGGCTTGTTGTTCTTCTGAGCTTTTATTTAAGAGATGAGTCAGTAGGTTGCTTAAGAGGTTAAGATCTTTGCTTTTTAGAGCGAGATCTATCAGGCTTTGATTGCTTCTATTTTTGAGAGACAAGTTCACGAGAGGATCAGCCAGCAATAAATCGACCATCTCTGGTTTTTTTTGTAAGATAGCCAAATGGAGTGGGGTATTTCCATGGGGATCTACTGAATTGATGAATCGGTTGCCCCCTTTCCTTAATAACAAACGGAGATTATCTAAAGCGTTATGTTGAACCGCGCTGTGCAGTATATTTGATTTTCCATCCTCAAAGGTCATGAAATTCATAAATGACGGAGAGGGTGGCACAGCTTCATCTAATGAAGCGACGATCCTTTGAAAAAGAGAATGTTCGTATCGAATAGCTACTGATAAAAAATCAGAGTGAATGCCTCCCTCAAAAGACTTTAATAATTCTTTTTGCTCATGAAGAGGTTTCTTTATTCCTTCTATGATGAGTGGTTCAATGAGCTCTATACTTGTAGGCGCATATTGAGTGATGGTCAAGAGCAGATTGGAAAACTTACCTTGGGTGATTTTGGAGAGTACGTTTCCTTGTTCATCACGAGGTAGCTTGGATATTCTTCGAAACAATGCCTCACGATTCGCTGGTTTCTTAAAAGAATCTAACTCAAAAATAGGCTTCATTTTTTTGTCAAATCGAGCGACGACAATGTCTATTAATGGATCATTTACATCGCGGAATTTATCCAGAGCACTAAGAAGGATCTCTATGGCTTTCGCCTTATCAACCTCTGTCGCTTGTCTACTAACATGGTCACGAATGATTTCCTGTTTAACCTCTACCCATGTGGTGGGATCGGTAAGTTCTAAAAACAGGCATAAATGATGAGTATCCAGATTCAGATTTTTGAACTCTTGAGTGATTTGTTCCCTAGTTGGTAGCGCTGGGTTGCTGCGATGCGTTATTGTTTTGATGAAGAGCAACTCTTCGTCTGTAGCTATTTGATGCTCATCATTCATCCGTGAAAGAAGAAGGTCGTATGTTGTTCTATCTGCTTCCGACAAAGCCTCTTTATCCACTCTAACCACTTCACACGTGGTCTGATCTGTGTAATAAAGTGAGCCATTCGCCGCAATGACATTGAAAGTAGCCAATTGTTCGAAAGCTAAAAAATCCATTTTTTTGGGGATTAGAGCCTCGCCTATTTCGCTGCCTTCGGTTAATGTACCTTCGCTCGCAACGACTACACCCTCCACTGACACCGATTTTCCAGTGATCACCAAAGGTTTTCTGATGAGCTTTCCATCCTCTATCTTAAAGCAAAGTCTTCTACGCTCTTCTTCTGAAACATCATCTATCACGCCATTTGGGATAAATCTACAACTTTTAATTTCAGAACCATCTTCTTGAAAAGTACTGACTTCTACATAAACACCAGTGATAGGCATGGATGTTTGTTTGAAGAAGCCGCAATTGTTTTTGTCTGTATGGATGAGTTCGCGTAAAGAAGATTTCGTTGTTTCAGGAAAACGAAGATATCCCCCAACGCAGAGCGAATCAAATAAGGCCTGCTTTACCTTAGTCCAATTGATGTCCGTTGTGAAACACGAGCCATCATGCCATTCCTGAATAAAAAATTGTTGGATGTTGATGGGCTTGTTCGAGGGATCTTTGAGATTTAATGAAGTAAAAAAGGTGGTGAACTTTTCAATGCTACCTCCTTTATAGTCTTCAGGTAGGACGAGCCTTCCCTTATATTCTCCTACAAGCTTCAGAGTATGAGTTATTCTGTCAGCAAGGTCACTGAGAATATCGGTGAATTGAAAATGGGCTGAGAAGGTTCTTTGCAGCCGTGTTCTTTTACCCCATATCCGGCCAAGTTGGCAACCACAGTATATTGATTCATCGTATGCACTTCGGTAACACCAGATTCTGTGGCCGCGCGCAGTGTCAAATCACCTCGGCTCTGCATCAGCATCTCGGGGATGTTTTTTGGAGTCGTTAAACTGAGCAAGGCCTCATTCACTCGGTCATGAAAACCTTGGGTACAAACCCGATAATCACTTTCACTTTCGCCAAGTTTCATTGCGATACTTAACATCATATCTTTTCCGAGTTTATCCTGGCTATGGAGGTAGGATAAGGCCTCAATTAATTTGTGTTTGTAGGTGTAAGTACTTTCAGGACCTATGTGTCTCTGTAGTGCCGATTTTATAGTGAGCTCTAAATTAAAGTGCTTACAAAAGTCATCAATAAATTTTCCGATATTAGAGATAGCCGTTGTCGTTTCAACAATCTTGCGCAACTCGACATATTGATAACATACTTCAGAACTGACAAAGGGAATAGTTGGCACATCCGTAGGCATATAAATTCCTTAAAAAACAATATGCCTTAATTATATGCAAATATTTTGTTTAGTCAAGTTTAGATTGGGTTCACGTGTCTGTCGAAGAACATGGACGCCGCCATAAATGGATAAATCTCAAATTTCTTGGACAGAAAGACATGAGGCCCTTTTCATGTCTTTCTGTCCAGAGTCCAATAAACTAAAAAGCGTGCCAAATTTTCTCAGGTTGTTTTTTAAGACAAGCTTTGTCCCTTAATGCAGCAATACGCTGATGTTTTTTTATTTCTTCCAGTTGTGACACTGATTTTTCATGAGCGGCATCAAACTCAAATAAAAATCTATCAAAAGGACTCACATACGCTTTGTTCAAATTAGATATTTTCATCTCAAACCCAAAGATCTCACGGCCTAGCAATTCTATCGAATTTTGATTAAAGTTGCCATCTTACAAAACAAAGAAAAGGCAACCCATCATGAGCATCAAAAAAGCGGAATTACATGTTCACTTAGAAGGCACAATCACCCCAGAAATGGCTAAGAAACTAGCCATTCGTAACAAACTCTCAATACCCAACAATTTGATAGCTCCTGATCTCACAAGCTACCTATCCAATGATTTCCTACATTTTTTAAGCGTCTATGACACGTTGGCGGCCCTTATCAAAACCCCAAGAGATTACTATGACATCACCTTCGATTATTTAAGAGCCAGGGCACTTGAAAACACGGTCTATGTAGAAATGATGTATTCCCCAGATCACGCCGAGCAGACCAGCGGGATCCCCTCCATTGAACATTTAGAAGCCATCCAACAAGCCATTGATGATGCGAAATCAGAATATGACATTGTGGGTCGAATCATTGTGACTGCAGTTCGTCATTTTGGAGAGGACAAAGCCATACGAGTAGCAGAAAACATCAGCCGAAACTCCGTTCCCTGCGTCACAGGTTTTGGATTGGGTGGGGATGAAATTCACTATCCCCCCAAATTGTTCCAAAAGGCCTACCTTATCGCTGCAGACGCTGGACTCTATTGCACAGTACACGCAGGGGAATTTGCACCCGCAAGCGGCATGATGGAGGCTATTGAATATCTGCCTATTCAACGGATTGGTCATGGGGTCATGGCGATTCATTCTGAAGAAACGATGGCCCTTTTAATAGAAAAAGACATCGCTCTAGAGATTTGCCCATCTAGCAACATCAAATTAGGATTGTTTCCTGACTTTAAAAACCACCCTTTTCCAAAGCTATTAGATGCAGGCATCAAATTGAGCCTAAACTCAGATGATCCCCCTTTCATGAGCACCACTTTAGGACGTGAATATGCCCTCACACAGAGCGCATACAACTATTCAGACGAACAAATGAGAGAAATCACAGCCATGGCCATCGACTATGCCTTTGTGGATGAGGCGACAAAAAAAGAGTTAAGGCTAAAAATTTAGTTCAGCTTCCATATACTGACGCAATTTTTTCATCGCGTTTTTTTCCAATTGACGTACGCGTTCTGCTGACACTTCATATTTTTCAGCCAAAGTATGAAGTGTCACAGCTTTATCATCCAAAAGCCAACGTTGCTGTAAAATATCTCGGCTTCGCTCGTCCAATCGCTCCAACGCCATGTGCAACTTATCGCGCTCTTGCATGCCGCCGCTTTGTTGTTCAAACAAATCAGCCGGGTTGCTGTTTAGATCTTGTAAATAACGTGCGGGAGCTGATGCCACAGAAGAGTCATCATCTGAATCGTCGGCATCAAATGACGCATCCATAGCATTTAATCGCTGCTCCATAACCAACACTTCTTCGCGACTAACACCCAAATCTTTCGCAACAGCACCCACCTCTTCATGAGTCAACCAACCGAGGCGCTGTTTCATTTGTCTTAAGTTAAAAAAGAGTTTGCGCTGTGCTTTGGTGGTAGCCACCTTAACAATCCGCCAATTATGCAAAACAAATTCATGGATTTCAGATTTGATCCAATGCACCGCAAAGGAGACCAAACGTACCCCCATATTCGGGTCGAATCGCTTAACCGCTTTCATCAAACCCACATTGCCTTCTTGAATCAAATCATTCAATGGCAACCCGTAACCCAAATACCCACGAGCCACACGAATAACATAACGTAAATGGGCCAACACCAATCGCCGCGCACCTTCCACATCACCGTCTTCGTGGAAACGCCGTGCACATTCCAGCTCCTCTTCAGCCGAGAGCAACGGTATTTGATTGGCGTGATAAATGTAGGCGTCCAAACTACCTACAGGAACACTCATCGGAGACAATTGAGATGACTTACTCATAGAAACCTCTGATCATGAAACAATTGTGTTGAATAATACCACAGTTTATAACGAAAAGCATCTCCTTTCAAACAGAGAATCTGGCAAAATCTGATTCATTTGCATACACTTATCAATGAACCATCCTTTTTTGTGAGATACATGATGCCTGCCCCTATAGCACGTGCAACGGCCCAAGCAGAGCTTTTACAAGCAGTCTGTGCTGCGGCCAAAAAAAAAATGGTTGCTTTAAAACCCCCATTCCCCATCGACCCTCAAGGTCGGGTTCTTCTTGAGGTTCAACTATTGGATGAGGAAAAAGCTAAATTTGAAGCGGACCTAGGACACCCGCTTCAAAAAACAACGTTGGTCAGCTGGGATCTACAAACCACGCGGAACGCACCACCCCTTCAAGCGTTGCTCGGATTAGACGAAAAAATTATCCAAGCTTACCAAGGTTTGGCAAAGGGCCAAATCATCGCCTTACAACAGGAAACTTATTTTCATGCCCATTTGATAGGGCAAATGCTTAAAGCTGCCGTAAAACAGGGAGAAAACCGCGTTACACAAAAAAAAAGAGAAAAAATATTTGGGGATACCGATCTTCAATTTCAAGAAGCCTTAGAACATGCCCTTAAAATCCTCAACAATCACATGTTGGATTTACAAAAAAAAGCTTTGGAAAAAGCTTTTGAAAAATCAAATCAAAAAGGGACCTTCGATGAAACCCTATTTTCCGCTATTTTGAATGAAGAGCTGGATAAAGCGCGAAAAATCATGCTCCCTGATATTGCAAAAACAGTACGCACAGAACTCATCAAGGCAACGGGTATAAACTTCACAGAAAACATCACCCGACATTTATCCAAAAGTTTAGCCATGGCCACCACTAGCTCCTCTCATGATGTGATCCATGTTGACAAAGGGATGGGATTGGTCAGTTTCATAGGCGCTAGTATACAGACCGCTCATCATAGAGCCCTAGGGACCGGACATTTGGCTGACCGTGTGATGTACTCCCATCGCATCGATGAAAATCAATTGGTGACCCCATTATCCAATCGCCTTCACATTCGCATCCCATCAATCGCTCTAAAACGAGCCGATGAGGATCATTCCCCTCTCACAGAGGACGCGATCATTAATGATACAAAAGATAAAATAACTCATTTACAGGAAAAATATCACTTAGGTAGTAAAGAACCTCGGGCGGGGGGCAGACCCCGAGAAGCGTTCATTTACAACCTCTACACAACGCTTAATAAAAAAAATTTATCCGGTTTCATCGATGAGGTGAATAACGAACAACGCCAAAGTGCCGAATATATCTTAAAAGCAGCTCATCAGCATAATCGTGAAAAAACAGAGAGTCCTTGGTGCTTGGTACAAAATATACCCGTGAATGGGTGGGGGTATGAGCTTTCCATCCGGCCCAAAAATCGATGGGTCAATGAAGCCACCTTAATGACTCAGATGGCGACAATACATACCATTTTTGATGCTCTGACCGACGCGGACAAGATTTTGGCCAATGAACTATTTGAAGACTATAAACGTTTTCTAGCATCATCAGAGACCTTTTTCTACGATTATGCGATTAAGAATCCTGGGGTCTTCAATCATCTAAACACCTTGAAAAAAAATACAAATTTCCCCAGAGTCGCCGAAACTCCTGATTCATTCACCGTTTATGCCAAACAAGCCTTGGCCTCTCTGTTCAAAGAGGATGCCTATACTCATCACAAGTATGGTTATACCTATCAAGCGTTATCGGTATTTGTTGAGCAGTCATCGATGGGTGGATGTAAAAGTGCGAATGAAAGGGCTCAGCATGTCAATGGACGTGTTTCTATTTTTGATTTTCTCAGCTTGGGTAAAGAGAGGCGTCATAATCTTTTAACGAACTATCTCTCGACAACGGAAGCCTCACGTCTGATAAACGTATCAGACGACTTAGAGGCGCAGCTCAAATTAAAAAACACCGATGGCATCACAAAAAATTTGGATGCTCTTTTCGAATCGCTCAATCTTGAAGGTTTCCAAACCATTGTCAGCTTGCTCGATCAAGGGGGACATGCCAAATTGGGAACCAAAGGTCTCATACCGAATACCAACTATTCTGAAACCGTCAAAACGCATGTGAAATATACCTCCCAGTGGCAAAGCCATAAAGGGTTAACTAACCACGTGTTACACGCGTTTTGTGGCACTGAAAAGATCGATTTTAAAGAAGAATGGGGAAATGTTAAAAAAAGAATAGGACTCGGTGCGATAGGTGGCATGCTTGCAGGCGTTGGCACTTATGTCATAGCCGCCGCAATCATAGGCGCATCCTTTGCTTTCCCACCCCTTGGGATAGCCATCGGCATGGGCATGGCCATGGCGACTATCGTGACTTCAATAGGTATTTTGGTGGGTTTTGTTAGTCAATTATGGTCTTCAAGAGCGGGCGCTACAAAAGGTCGTTTTGATAAAATACAAGAAGAAAATAGGACATTGATACGCGAAGCACAAACAAGTATAGAAATAGAACGCAAAAAGATGGTGCTAAGTCAAGTCGGTGGTAACGAACCAGCCAAAAAGGAGGGTGTCATAAAAAAAGTTCATGAGTCGAAGACCTTATCCGAGCAGGACGAGACAGTTAAGGGGATCATTCCAACTTCTGTTGTTGATTGGCCTGAATTATAATTTCCGCATTCATGACTCTGTGAGAAGTCCCTTAAAAGCGGGAGCTCCTAAGGCTCAATGCCCGAAAGCTCCCTTTTCACCGAAAGCCATGCACCAAACCAACCCAGAAAAATTGCTGAGAACAATAGAAGAATCATTTGCTCACACGACAAGCCAATAAAGGCATAATGTATGTCATATACCGAAACCAGTTGTGCCACAACCCACGTCAAACGATACAAAAACAAATCCACCAAACCCACAGCAAGAATGGCTCCGGCCATGCCATACCAAACCCCTGAATACAAAAATGGACGAAGAATATAAGAATCCTTGGCCCCAACGAGTTTTGATACCCTAATTTCCTCATAGCGATGATGCAAAGCCAACCGTACGGTATTGCCTATGATCAACAAGACCGCCACTGAAAGCAAAACCATCAACCCCTCAGTACACTTCGCCGTGAGACTTAAGATAGCATGAAGCCGGCTCACCCATTGCATGTCGAGCTTCGCTTGCTCAACACCTGGATATGATTTAAGCAACAAGTGCAACTGCTCCAATTTTGCTGGCGTGTTCACGTCCAACGCCGGGAGCACCTCAATGACCGCAGGCAATGGATTTTCCGGCAAATATCGCATGATATCTTTCATCCCTTCCTGCTTTTGCAACTCCAACAACCCTTCAGCAGGGGTTGTCAAATCGGCATGACCTACGCCCACCGTAGTTTGTACACGTTCCAATAGAGCTGTCTCCGCCTCTCTTGCAAGCGAAGCTTTTAGATAAAGAGACACATGGCCGCCCTGCTGCCAATTCACCGTCAAACGAGCCATATTATCCGTGATCACCCAAAAGAGGGCCGGCAACACCAAAGCAATGGCTATCACCAACACGGTCATCACCGTCGATATGGGTTTACGACAAAGCGCCAAAAGACTGTTCCCCGCCGCTTGCGCATGATGAGCAAACCACATACGAAGATGAGTCAACACAGTCTCCCCCCTTTCAACATGACAATTCGGTGCTTCATACTCGCAATCAGCGCCAAATCATGAGTTGCGACCAAAACCGCCACGCCCACTTGATGCAGCTGTTCAAAAAGTTTCATGACTTCAGCTGAAAGCAACGGATCAAGGTTTCCTGTTGGCTCATCAGCCAACAACAAAGCCGGTTTGTGAACAATGGCGCGAGCAATCCCAACGCGCTGCTGCTCCCCACCTGACAATTGTAAGGGCCTCATTTTTTCTTTATTAAGCAAGCCTACTCTATCTAAGGCTGCAAAAACACGCTTCGACATCATTTGCGGCGCCACCCCCTGAATGTGCAAAGGCAAGGCGACATTATCAAATACGGTGCGATCGTTGAGTAAATTAGGCGACTGAAACGTAATGCCTAAACTTAAGCGATGACGCGAAATATCACGCTTTTTGAGCTGATTTAAGTGAACCCCATTTACTATAATTTGACCTGAAGAAGGTTTTTCCAACAAGGCAATGAGTTTCAAGAGTGTGCTTTTTCCAGCACCTGAATGGCCGGTAAGAAAGGCCATTTCACCCTGCTCGAGAGAAAAATTAACGTCACTTAAGGCTTCAAAGCCCCCCGGATAACGTTTACTGACTTGGTCAAATTGGATCATCATGAAATATCGCATGAACAAATTGCGCTGCATCAAAAGGGCGCAAATCATCAATACCCTCGCCCACCCCTACGTACCGAAATGGTATCCCTAATTCATGTGCGATAGCAAACAATATCCCGCCTTTCGCCGTGCCATCTAACTTGGTCATGGTAATCCCCGTCACGCCAATGGCCTGATGAAATTGACGCACTTGATTTAGGGCATTTTGACCGAGGCTCGCATCTAAAATCAACATCGTCTCATGAGGGGCTGTGGGATCCATTTTTTGAATGACCCGTTTCACTTTTTTTAATTCTTCCATCAAATGGGCTTGGGTGTGAAGACGTCCGGCAGTGTCAACCAGCAACACATCCATCCCACGAGCTTTGGCCGCCGAAAGAGCATCAAAAATGACAGAGGCACTATCAGCACCCGTGTGCTGGGCGATCACCGCAATCTCATTGCGCTGACCCCAAACCTGCAACTGTTCAATGGCCGCCGCACGAAACGTATCACCCGCGGCCAACATCACTTTTTTACCCTGTTTTTGATAAAGTTTGGCCAATTTTCCGATGGTCGTTGTTTTTCCAGCACCATTCACCCCCACCATCAACATCACAAAAGGAGAATGACTGGGCGTCTCTAGAATCAAAGGATGCGCTTTCAAAGACAAAATAGAGTGCAGATGAGTTTGTAACGCAGCGAACACCGCCTCACCATCTGCCAATTGTTTTCTACCTAAGCCATCCGCCAACTCAGATAATATGGCTTTGGTGGTCTCCATCCCCAAATCAGAGCATAACAATTGCATCTCTAATTCTTCCAACAATGCCCCATCAATGTCTTTTTTTCCAAGAAGCAAACGACTCAGGCCACCACCCAACTGATGTCGCGTTTTAGTCAACCCTTGCTTCAGGCGAGAAAACATACCCACGGGAGCTGAAATATCCGCAGCACATACGGCCGTTGGGCTTTGATTTCGTTTAAACCATTTCACCATCTAAAAACCTTCCATATACAAACCATTCAAAATGTGAAATTCTATCACTCTTTTTAACCAGAGGTATGCCATGCGCGTCATCATCATGACCTTTTTCGCTCTGATGTCCTGCCAACTCTTTGGTGAGGTCAAACAGTTTACCCTAGATAACGGCCTAAAAATACTCGTCAAAGAAGATCACCGCGCACCAGTGGTTGTTACCATGATTTGGTATAACGTCGGCTCTGCAGACGAGCCCGGAGGCATCACTGGAGCCTCGCACGCCCTAGAGCATCTCATGTTCAAAGGCACCAAAAAATATCCCTTGGGCGTTTTCTCCAAAACCATCGCAGCTCTTGGTGGGCAAGCCAATGCCTTTACCAGCAATGATTACACCGCATACTACGAAAAACTCGCAGCCCCGCATCTCGCCAAAAGCTTTGATTTGGAAGCCGATCGAATGAACCATCTTCTGTTTGATAAAAAAGAATTTGCCCATGAAATGAAGGTGATTCAAGAAGAACGTCGTTTACGAGTTGATGATAACCCCCAAGCTCGCACCCTGGAGCGGTTCTTAGCAACGGCCCACTTGACAGCCCCCTATAACCATCCCGTCATCGGCTGGATGAGTGACATCCAGCAAATGAGTGTTGCTGACGCAAAAGCATGGTATCAACACTTTTACGCTCCCAACAATGCCACCTTGGTCGTGGTGGGAGATGTCAAGGCGCAAAACGTCCATGCCCTTGCAAACCATTATTTTGGACAAAAAAAGAAGTCCCCACAAACAGCGCGTCATCTCCAAAAAGAACCACCGCATTTGGGCCAAAAAACGGTCGATGTTCACACCTTTGCACAACTCCCGATGGTGATCCTTGGATATCTGGTACCCACCGCCAGCACAGCTGCAGGACTTGATGCGAACGACCCC
Organism: Legionellales bacterium; assembly: GCA_026399195.1. Lineage (GTDB taxonomy): Bacteria > Pseudomonadota > Gammaproteobacteria > Legionellales > Legionellaceae > JAPLRK01. Next base: position 27,112 of record JAPLRK010000084.1, on the reverse strand, counting down.
TATGCCCTAGAAATCATCGCGAGCCTTCTGGATGCCGGCGAAAGCGCGCGTTTCACGTCACAATTGGTTCGAGGGAAACACCTGGCCGCCAATGTGGATGTTTATTACAACTTATATGCTCGGTATCAAACCCAATTCATGATGTACGGCTCACCAAGCCAAAACCATACCACCAACGATCTCAAACAAGGGATCCTCGATGAAATCAAGCGATTACAAACGGTAAAAGTCGAAGAGAAAGAATTAAAACGTGTCAAAACACAGATCCTTGCGCAAAAAACTTTTGAAAGGGATTCCATTTTTGCCCAAGCGATGGAACTCGGCTTATTAGAAACGGTAGGACTCGGCTGGCAAACATCTGAAAAATACGTTGACAGAATCAATCAAGTCACAGCCCTTCAAATACAAAACGCCGCCATCCGCTATTTTCAAAACAAGAATCTGACGGAAGCCTTGTTGATCCCAGACAACGCCCACCTTGGGGACCATAAATGACCAAACGATGGATGTACGCCGCCGCCAGTTTCCTTTTTTTCACAGCCACCTGGGCCACAGCCCCTTTTGAAACCTACACCTGGGAAACCAAAAAAGGGGTTCACGTCATCTTTTATCCAGCGATGGAAGTGCCCATGCTGGACTTAAGCATTGCGTTTGCAGCAGGGTCTGCCTATGATCAAGATGCCTTTGGCCTCAGCACGCTCACCACGCGGCTCTTAAATCAAGGCAGTAATGGTTTAAATGCGAACATCATTGCAGAGCGATTGGCGCAAACTGGCGCACAATATGGCGGGGGCAGTGCACAGGACATGGCGGTGTTGAGCTTGAAAACCTTAGTTCGCCCAGATGCGCTTCAACAAGCCATCGAGACCTTCTCATCCATCCTAACGCACCCTGATTTCCCACAAGAAGCATTTGAGCATGAAAAAAACCAACAATTGATGGCCATTTCGGAAACAGAAGAATCCCCTGAAGCCATTGCCAATCAAACTTTTTTTCAAGTACTTTACAAAACCCACCCCTACGGTCACCCCATCATTGGCGACCGAAATCATCTGGACAGAATCACCAACAAACAAGTGCGTGACTTCTACAACCAATATTTTGTCAGCCAGAACGCAATCCTCGTGATGGTAGGCGCCATCGATAAGGCCACGGCACATCGCCTTTCTGAACGTGTGACGGAAGATCTCCCCAAAGGTGTTGCAGCCAAACCCATTCCAATCGCCGAGCCATTGACTGAAGCCATGGATATTGAAGTGCATTTTCCATCCAAACAAACCCTCTTACGCTTAGGCCAACTAGGCGTAGTTCATCAAGACAAAGACTATTTTCCACTCATGGTGGGTAATTACATTTTGGGAGGAGGCATGGATTCTCGGCTATCTCTTGAGCTTCGAGAAAAACGAGGGTTAACTTATGGGGTGTCTAGCCAATTTGTGCCATTGACAGGCAAAGGACCCTTCTTGATAAGCTTTTCAACCAAGAACAGCCAAGCAAAAATGGCCATAGACTCCACCCGCAAACAGCTTTTGTCCTTCATCACCCTAGGGCCAAACGCTCATGAACTGACGGCCGCAAAACAATACCTAATGGGCAGCTTCCCTATCTCTTTGTCCAGTAATCGTAACATTGCCGATGTGCTCTTAAAAATGTCCTTTTACCATCTACCAGAGGATTATTTAAAAACGTATCTGTCAAAAATCAATGCGGTCAGTATTCAAGACATCAAAAATGCTTTTCAACATCTCATCAACCCTAATAAGCTCCTTCAAGTGAGCGTGGGTAAACGTTAATGAAGCAAACCGTTCAAATCATTGGAGGACAATTTCGCGGAAAAAAATTGCAATTTCCAGAGATTGAAGGATTGCGACCCACGCCAAATCGGGTGCGAGAAACCCTCTTTAACTGGCTGATGCATGACATTCGAGATGCCCACTGCCTAGATGCTTTTGCAGGTAGTGGTGCGCTTGGATTTGAGGCCTTTTCTAGAGGGGCAGAAGTGACCTTGCTTGAAAAAGATCAACTGGCTTTTCGCTATTTACAAAAGTCAGCGCTTTCCTTCCAATCCACCAAACTTAAAGTCATAAAAACAAATGCCCTAACCTACTTTCATGAAACCCGTGACATCTTTGACATCATCTTTCTTGACCCGCCTTTTTTGAGCGACGCTTTGCCAGAGTGCTTGGCATCACTTACGTCATCGAACGTATTAAAAATAGGCGGATTGATCTACATCGAATCTCCCGTTGAAATCATCGCACCCACCGCAAACTGGCAACCGCTAAAATTAAAAAAAGCGGGGCAAATCATCTATGGTTTATATAAAAAACAAGAGTCTGCTTGACAAGCTCTCGGGCTCCTGTTTCAATCAATACAATCCTCATTGTTGAACCATGGAATTGATGAACAAAACGCATCTTTTGCTTTTTCTTGCAGCCTCACTTCTTGTGGGTTGCTCTACGACTACTTATAAAAAACCACCCCGTAATGCACCGAGTGATGACGCCAGCATTAAGCTTGCGGAAGCTGCGGATTCTGTGAGTGACTCCATGTTGCAAATGGCTCGTGTAGAGAAGGTTATCACCCCTCCCAGCAAAGACAATACCTTAACGATTCCCAACGCTTATAATTTACAAGCCAGGGCCTCTGTAGATTGGTCAGGGCCCATCGCTGAAATCACAGAACGCATTGCGGGGGCCGCTCATTTTAGGCTTCGCATTTTGGGCAAAACCCCTGCCGTTCCCGTATTAATAAGCCTCACCGTTGAAGACGAAAGTTTGGCTGAAATTTTACGTAACATCGATTATCAAGCCGGCAAACGAGCCACCATTCACGTTTACCCAAACAGTCAGGTTGTTGAATTGCGCTATGCTAAAATTTATTCATAATCGGTTTTTCTTTCTGATGACCTTGGTCGCAATGCTTGTGGCATGTGCTACGTCCAATCATCCAGCAGGAAATACCGACTCACTGGCAGGTCTTCAAGCGATGGCCAACACTCGCGGGGCTAGTGTTCGCAGCATGCCTTCCATGGGTAAAATTAGGGAAATGGCGCTCAAGGAAACCGCGCTCAGTTTGGGCGCCCAATCGGCATTGGCATGGCGGGCCAAATATATCGATGAGGAGTTGGTTCAGCAGTCACGTCGAATGGATTCCATTTATGACTTCAATGCCCTGATCCTTGAGCACAATATCTTGCCTCCCGTGTTGCTTGAAGGTCGAAACACTTTGAATTTAGCGGACACACAAACCATCCGAATTTCAGACAGGACTTACAAAGTCTCTAAACAAGCCAGATTCATCACTACCCCGCCCAATTGGCGGCAATATTTATGGATGGACTATAAAAAACCAGAATATCCGCATGTCACCCTTCTACCCAAGAACAAACAAGAACGATCTATTTGGTGTTTTTACATCGATAAAGGTTGGAAACAAGGGGTCGAGCAAGCCAATACCATTCTTGAAGAAAGTATCTCACGCATCAAAGAAGATTTTTCAGGGATGATTCTTTATCGTAAGCTCCTAGCCATGAATATGGTATCACCGCCCTATGTTTCGCATACCGATTTAGGCGTCACCGGCGATGGTGGTGAAATTCGCATTGATGACCGTGTCTTACGCATCACGGCTTTGCCTGCGTTGAACGTCAACAGCAGTGAATGGCGTGCCGCAGTTGCCAAAGATGAGGAAGCGTTAGAACAATTCAAGCACATGGAAAAGCTCGTTCAATCTGACAAAATCGTAATCACCAGTAAAGCATGGCAACCCATCATTGCGATGAGTCATTAGTCTGAGGATGAGCCGTTGAATAATCCACACGTCAATTTGATGCCCGATGAACCTACGCGATTCACGTCGATGTTCATGGATAGAATGCTTGAGCATGCTGAAAGACTTTCTGCTTCTGACATCACCATTCAAACCAACGAACCCATTTATGCGGAAGTATACGGCGTACTGATACGCATGACCAATCGCCGTCTTTCGAATACTGAGCTCGGCGACTTAATCAATGCCATTTATGGGCCAAACGCGACCACACAGCTTCTGGCTGGAAAAGACATTGATACGCATTATGAATTTCGACCAAACCGAGGTGTTCGATACCGTTATCGAGTCAATGCAACCGCATGCCTTGTTGAGGGGCATGATGCCATGCAACTGACGCTTAGAACCATCCCGACCACCCCCCCCAAACTTGAGACAATGCATTTGCCTGAGAATATTCTCGCAGCCCTTTCCCCTCAAGAAGGAATCGTCTTTATTACCGGGGCTACGGGTTCCGGGAAGTCCACCTTGTTAGCCTCCATTATTCGCTCTCTTATTGAAGGTGAAGACTCTAACCGTAAAGTCTTGACATATGAGGCGCCCATTGAGTTTGTCTATGATGAGATCGATACCATTTCCTCCGTGGTCAGCCAATCTGAAATTCCCAGGCACCTACCTTCTTTTGCGGAGGGCGTGCGTAATGCCTTGCGTCGAAAACCTCGATTGATCATGGTGGGCGAATGTCGAGATGCGGAAACCATCAGTGCAGCGCTTGAGGCAGCCCTAACAGGTCATCCGGTCTACACGACTCTCCATACTTCAGGTGTGGCCGAAACGATGCGTCGTCTGGTGACGTCTTTTGCCGGAGAAGAGCGTTTGGGTCGAACCATTGATATCCTCGAAACCATTCGTCTTTGCATCTGGCAGAAACTAGTCCCCACCGTTGACGGGAAGCGCATCGCGTTAAGGGAGTATTTGGTGTTTGATGAAGAGGCCAGAGATATTCTGTTGGAAGGTGATCCGAACGATGTCACCACCACTACCCGAAAGTTGATTCGCCAACGGGGGCAGCTGATGACGGTTGATGCAAAAGAAAAATTTAATGAAGGTTTGATCAGCGAACGGGTATATAAACTCATCATTGCGGGAACGAAAGAGTATATTCAATAGGGTGTTTTGCTATACTTTGGACTCTGGACAAAAAGACATGAAAAGGACCTCATGTCTTTCTGTCCAAGAAATTTGAGATTTATTCATTTCGGTTTGATCATGACTAGTCCTAAGTGATTATATTTTTACAAGATGAATTGACTGTATCAACCCATTGAAGTCCTAAAACACATCATGTGCCTTTTGGATTGCTCATCAATCAAGACAGAGAAGCCTGCTGGCTCACAAACCATATTTATCAATTGCCCGTTGGGTGGTTATGATACCGTCTTGCGCTTTAGGAGAAAACAATGACACACTATTGGCTGATGAAATCCGAACCGTCTTGCTTTAGTATTGATGAGTTGCGACAAAGACCAGAGCAAATAGCCCCCTGGGATGGTGTCCGAAACTACCAAGCACGAAATTTTATGAAAAATGACATGGCGGTTGGTGATCAAGCCTTTTTTTATCACTCAAGTTGCAACCCACCGGGTATTGTTGGGATCATGGAGATCATCAGTGAAGCCTACCCAGATGACACTGCTTTTGATCCCACCAGCGACCATCCAGATGCCAATAGCACACCTGAAAACCCACGTTGGTTTATGGTGGACGTTCGATTGGTGAAAAAATTCAAAGAAAAAATAACGCTAGAAACGTTGAAAAATCAACCAGAACTCAGCCAGATGCCTTTGTTACGACGTGGAAACCGTTTGTCCATCACACCCGTGACGGCTCAAGAATGGGGGGTGATATTGAATTACTCGTCGAAGACCTCATCCTAAGGACATACTGATGACCGACCCATTGAGACAGGCACTGAGACAAACGTGCCAACTGGTCCGAAAAAAACTTCCCCCTGATTTCCAACGTCACGCGTCCAACCGAATTTGCGCACAAATTCGCCAAATAGAGGCTTATCGTTATGCCAAACGTATCGCACTTTATCATGCCATCCATGGGGAAGTGAACGTACATTCCATTTGGCGTTCAGCCCCTTTGCAAGGCAAATATTGTTATTTCCCTGTTCTAAATGACAATCTCACCCTGGCCTTTCTACCAGCTACGCCCTTAACCCCCTTCAGCAAAAATCGTTTTGGAATACAGGAGCCAACGGTTGGGCGAGAGCATGCCCTTGATCCTCAAAAACTCGATCTGCTCTTGATGCCCTTGGTTCTTTTTGACCTCGACGGAACGCGCGTAGGCATGGGGGAAGGATACTATGATCGCACATTAGCTGAGTCACCACGCCCGATGCTGATGGGTGTGGCTTATGAATTTCAACGACAATCATGGTTAATGTCTGCGCCTTGGGACATTCCTTTGGATGTGATCATCACTGAGAAAGCCAATTATTGGAGAAAACCTTGACTTAATGTGGCGATTTCGATGCTGCTGGACTTGGGGAGTGCATCGCTTTCAATTGATCTTTCAATAATCTTTGTCGCTCTAAAATTTGAGATTTACAACTCATTTCTAGCGGTTTGATGATCGCCTTGTAATACGTTGATCGCATCCTTTCAAGAACATTCCGGCCATGAGTTAACCTTTGCAACATCTCTTCTTGATTGAGTGTTGGCGATTGTTTTAAAAGAGCGATATCTTCCTGCAAATAATCCAGATGTTTTAAATCTCTTTGTCGTTCTTTGGGTTGTAAATGTAGGTTTTTGTAGATTTCTGAACGATATTTTTCTAAAGTTTCAACCATCTGCGCCACATTCGAAGTCGTATCAGATAGCGCTTGCTCAGAAGATTTTAGATTTGGGCGATACAATTTTGAAATCAAGGATCTGACCACATCACAATGGTAAGAGGAGTGGTTTAAGATGGTTCGAGATTGCCCGCCTCTGAGTAAAGCAACCACCTCATCTACGGTTAATTCTGGATGAGACTGCAGCAGTTGAATATCCTTTTGAAGATGATCTAAATGTTTTTTTGGGATAATTGGTTTTGCCTGTTCTAAAAGATGAATAGCTACATCAGAAGGTGGGAATTTATCCTGATACAAATGAAATAGATCATCATTTTTGGCCGCATAACCCAAAAGCTCTGAATTTGAAATGGGTGGATTCAAATAAAACCCTACTTTTTCTTTCAATGAAAATAATCTATTGATACTGTGCTGATCCCGAAGCTGAAAAGCTTGCTGAAACGCTTGAGACCAACTTTGACTGGATAGAGCTTTACCCTGCCATGGCGTCATCTCTCTTTTATTCTTAACGCTAGGATTTGCACCAGCATTCAAAAGTTCTAGAAGATTATCTAAAGTTGCAAAATACAATGGGGTGTCACCGTCCTCATTCGGAGCATTGACATCCGCACCTGCATCAATCAGAGCTTTCACTATCCCTTGATCAGCCTTTTTGTGAAGGACGGTGTTCGCTTTATGATCAATAGCGTGTACATCAGCTCCTTTTTGGATCAATGTTTGCACAGAGATTAATCGAGTTGCATCATGCAATGCGGTTCTACCTTCGTTGTTCACAGCATTCACCCGAGCGCCTGCCTCAATAAGTCTTGTGATGACAGACTCATTTTGTGCTCTATGCAGCGGGGTATTCCCCAAAAGATCCACCGCATGAAGATCAGCACCACATTTTATCAATTCATCCAATCGCCTCACATCCACTGTCTTGGCACAACCATGTAGGGGCGTGTTTTGTTGAGTATCTCGGGCATTGATGTTGATCCCCATTGCCAGTAACTCCGGAATCATCTCAGTTGGGAATGAAGGCATATGCAGCGGAAGCTCTCCCTTGTTATTCACGCGAATCTCTGGAAGATGTTTCAACAATCCGCGAGCCATTTCGGGATGACGCACGAAATGAAGAGGTGAATTGCCTTCATTATCGACAACGTCAATAGATAAACCCAAAGAAACAAGCTTCTCAATAAATAAAAGCCCTGGTATGGGATTTAACCCTGCCATTTGATGAATGATCGTTCGTCCAAATTCATTTTTATAATTCAAATCAGCCCCATGGTCTTTTAATAATTCTGCTATGGCGAGAGTATTGTCATGCCATTGATATTGACTGAATAGATGATGAAGATATGAGCCACCCCATAGGTCTTGATTTTTATCCGGTGATGACAAGATGAGTGAACGCACAAGTTCGATATGCCCTCTTTGCAGAGCCCAGTCCATAGGGCTCATGCCCCACCTTTGCCGATGAAAATCAAAACCCGCATCCATGATATCTTGAATCAATCGGGGTTGATTTGTGTCATACGCGAAGTCCACTAATTCTTTGATTTTTTCTGGGTGTGTTTTAACATCATGTCTCAACATTCTTTGATAGAGCATCCGATCAGGCACACCACGTAAATTTTTATCAAATGAATCTTTTCTGGTATTGAGTATTGTCTCAGCTTGTTCGATACCTTCTGCTTTCAATACTTTTAATTTTGCCAAAGCGTTCCTCAGATATTTATGAGTTTTATACGCTAGCGCATAATTTTGTGATTTGGTCACGATGCCTTGAGGTGATGCAACCTCAACAGTGATACTGAATTGAGCGATATGCTCGTCAAGACGTTTCTTCTTTTTTTTATCAATGCTGGCATCCGGGTGCGTTTGTAAATAGGTAGGAAGCTCTTTGAGCGTTTGAGTATTTTTTATGAATCCAGGGGCTAAAGAGTCAATGGAACCTTCTGCTCCGGCACCAAGCGTTGCCTTTTCATCAAAAACACTATTTGATAAATGATTAAGATGCTGAATACTAAACATCGCACAACTAGACCTATCTGATTGCAGCCCTCCTTCATGAATAAACGATTGGATGTTTTTGTCTTTCATTAGGGATTCAATGTAAAAAAAATTAATGGGGTGACCTATGGCGTCAATATAAAACAAGCTGACCTTTTCCCCGTCCGAAATAATTTGCACAGGTGAACAATGGACCTCATCTTTGATGATGAAGTCAAACTGAAAAGGCTCTTTTTTGTCAAGCAACTCACTGATCATAAAATCAAAAACCATCCTTAAAAGCAGATCTGAAGCCAACAGAAGGAACGGGTTATAAGCGACCACACTATCATCTTCGGCCCGTTTCGCCGTTCGTTTCTGGGACTTTATTTCCAGTAAAAGCGCCACCAGATCGTCAGAAAATGGATAGAGTACATAAGGGACATCCCCTTCCGTGAGCGTATTGGGCCTCTTCGTGAGAAGCGTGACTTCATCAGGAGTTGCCTTCTTATCCGGACGCGCCATAATCTCGTCTAAAAGCACAATTCTCCTCTCGCTGACTTCGAGAGCATCTTCTAATTCCGTTTCTAATGTCTCAATTCTGCTGCGCATATTGACCCCATTACAACCAATATGGACTATAATTAATCATATGCTCTGGCAGGATTTATGTCAAATGACGGATTTCAAAGACGAGGCACTAGGTGCGTGCCTCTTTTTTAGAGGACGACTCTTCAGAGACTCTGTCTGAGATCTTGTCGTGAGTTCTTTTATTCAACGCTTTAAAAAGAGAGTTGGGATGGTGGCACAGCAGAGATTTTTCTAGCTGAGGAAGCTCACTCACCATCTCATCCACGACGTGCATGAGCGTGCGCAAGGTCATTGTTTTCTTTGCAGCTCTCAGTCGTAAAAAATCATCGATCAGGGATGTGATCTCGCATCGAGCAAGGCGGTTTTTGCTTCGAGACATCAACATGGAATGCATCTGCTCGGGCGTGGGCATCGGATATGTGGTTTGCAACAAGCGACGGTGTTGTGCCAGTGAGAGCGATCGCCTGCCCTCCCATTGAGGGGGATTTTGCGTGATGATCATGGTGAATCCAGGGATCCTCGCAGAGTTTCCTTGCAGATCATACCCCATCAGCAAGGCATTTAAAAAAGCCTCCATGGAGGAATCACTGTTAAATTCTGAAATAACCACGATGCGCCCTTCATGAAAGGCGGCCGTGAGTCGGTCCATCTTTTTCTTGATGGACAAAATTGCAGGAATAAGCTCAAAGGCTTGCCCCTCTCGTCTCAATTCCTCCATGACAAAATGACTTTTACCAACGCCAGGTTCCCCTGAAATGAGAAGTCCGCAGTGCCCACCGACATATTGCCTCGTTCTTTGACGGTAAGCGCGAAGGGCTAAGGTGATGTGAAGTAATTCTCTTGGAAGATCCGTTGGAATTTCAAAATCACGTCGAATGGCTGAAGGTAAAATGCTATGAAGAATAGGATTGAGGCTGTCTAGACTGTGAGAGGCCAAATAGAGGAGAGCCAAGGTTTGTAAATCACGTGGGGTGGCTAACACCGCCTGAGACTCAGTCTTGAAAGAAGAGAGGTGCAAATAAGTGCGTAAAAGAAAGTCGAGGTTAGGATCCCCAGGGGAGATGATACTTCCTAACATGTGTCGCAGGGTTTGGTGGGTTAGGGCTGGAAAGACGAAAAGGGTTGGGTGTCGTTGGAGGATGGGTAAGTCTTCTCGTTCGCCACCATACACCGTGGGATTGGTGAGAAAGGCCACCACGTGTTTTTTAGATAACGCGTAAAACTCACCTTGAATACAAATAGAAGGGATCAGGTTGTGCAAATCTTCGAAGTGACTGTGTGTGTGGTGTTGAAGGTTCGCTTCATCAAGAACTAAAAGATGAAAACCATCCCCACCGCCTTTGGCCCATGCCAAAAGAGTATCTTCTCCGTAGTAGACAGAACTTGCTTTTCTTAAGGCACGGGATTTCATGAAAAACGTGGATTTCCCCCCGCCAGTTGGACCACAGACTTGAACAAGTGGCCTTTGGTGAAAAGCTTGCATCAGATTTTGGGTGACTTCAACCTCGAAATCCTTGTCAGGATCAATGGATTTATCAATCACGAGAGATGAATCGGAGGCGGTGTGCTCAGCCAGAATAAGTCTGCCAGAAAGCGTGATGAATTCCCCATTGATAAAAAGAGGCCTTCCTTGAAGAATAGGCGTTATCATGTCCATTAAAGAATCTTGGATCGATCCTTTTAATATGACGGTTTTTCCCAATTTTAAAGTACGTAAAACGACGCGCTCGGACGGTAAAAAGCGCATGTTTTCACCAGCTGTTTTTTCTGGGGTGACACTGTAAAATAAATCTGAAAACGTACATTCATCGGCACAAATCGTGAGGTTCTCTGGATTTTGTAGTACCCCTTCTGTCTCGGAGGTAGAAAGACGCTCGATCACACGTGAACGTGCATCACTTGATCGCAGCGTGACGCCGAATTCTTTGGCGGTGTCTAAGAGCAGAGCCATTTCTGAAGATGAAATGGAGCGCGTAAGTTCATAAGCAATCGTTTGCCCGCTATATGTTTCCAACCAACCTTGACGATCTTTGGGATAGCCTGCCCCATCAATGAAATAGCCTCGATGAAACTGAGACACGGTGCTTGGGTTTAGTGTTAACAAGATAGCTTCCCCGCCCGTCATCACAGGGACCTCTTCTAGGGCATACCCGGCTGTGTATAAAAACGTGGTTTTTTTGTGGAGATCAAAGGTCCGCCCATGCAGGGTGAATCGCCGATTGACTTGAAAGTCGTCCCAAAAGGCTTGAAATTCTGGGCAGTTAAATGGGGCATTTTTAAGGGTCAAGGCAATGGCCTGCTCCACTAGACAAGCTCTAAGAAAATCGCTAGGTATCAGCCTGAGGCCTCCGTCAGAGAAAGTCGTTTGGCCAAACAATCTGGTTTTCCATTGAGGTGATTCATACAAGTTGAGGTGTATGGAAACGGGCTTTGGATCATCCTCGCCAAAGGCCATCCAGCTGTCAACCTCAACGAAGTCGATATCATCATGGTGAGTCACAGGAGAGAAAGGTCGGGTGTCATGTAGGTGAGGGAGATGATGGCGATCTAGAAAGTCGCCGCCTAAATAGGCTTCCGGGCTGCTTGTGTCGTGGCAGCTGATGACGGTCATTTGAGCAGGAAGTGGGGTACTGTCAGCCAATCGTTCTTCATCCAGTAGGGTATTGCTTCGAATTATTTCAGACGCGCTAAACCAAGACCAATCGATAAAAAGGAGGCATGGCCTGTCTTGATGATGCCTTAAAAAATCATGAAGTGGTCCGGAGGGCCCACGGATCGGGGATAGGTAGCCATCGTTTTGTAACAAAAGATGCTCTCGTGAGCAGCGTAACTCATCCACGGATCGAATCACGTGGTAGGGAATCCCGTGAGTTTGAGCAAGGTGTTGAAAATGAAATAGGGCAGATCGAATCTGTTCTCTTGAATCAAATGTGATTAATTTGTTTTTCCCAGGGAAATTCGTAAAGAGCCTTAATACGTCATCATCATGAGACAAGGTAGGGCTCTCTAAGTGTGCTAGAAGACGTGGCGAAATCACGTGACTGAGGGGGGGGATCGGTGTCCATTGGGTTTCTGTGATCGTGGACAGTTCGATCAATGTTTGACATAAGGCATAGCTGTCATGAGTTAAATGAGGTTGGAGATGATTTAAAGCCTGAATCCATTGCTTGAGAAGAGGGGGAGGTAAAGAGGTTAAATGTTCGTTCAAGCGGCTTTTGAAAAGAAGGGTTTCTTGTCGCCCAAGCTCATTCAACCATTGGCTTAAACAAGACAGGAAAGGTTTTTGTTCCCTTTCATTGAGCATGATTTGGACGATGAAGGCAATATGATTCACATCCTTTTGAAAAACATCCTGTAAAAGCGCTTTTTTATCATCGTCATCCCACGGCCCGTAATTAAAAATCTCCCTCCAGCTGCTCAATAAGAGCAGTAATCCGCCATGATGGGCAAAGCGTAGAAGGGTGTCTCGTGTGTGGGGTTTAGGGGGGATCGTAAGTGCCTCGGGTAGCATTCCAGAAATGTCTATTCTAATCGCGGGTCCTAGCGATTGTTGAATACAAGATAACAATTTTGCTCGATCGCTTGGGATCTCTTTATGAAAGAAAGTGCCTTGCTCTGGAAAGAAAAAATTAGGGTGGTTAGGATCATAAAAGTAGAGGGCGCGGCCTGTGATCTGCAAAGCGGTGGCATGATTGAAGTTTGTCAGTTGAATGCAGTAAGGTTCATCCCAGTCATGACAGATCCTGTCTAGGAGTTCGTTTAAGATGTCCAGGTCAAAGAGTCCCGTGAACAGCGGACTAAAAGGGATCTTTGGTGTTTGAATCAAGGCGTCAAAAAAATGACGAAGCATGGGATCGTTTGTGATTTTCCCTTTATCGCCCTCAGTCCACTGGTAGCTCAGCACGTGTTCGATGTGTGCCAAGAGTGAAGTGGTTGTGCCGCCTCCTGGTAGCCCATGTAAAAATAAAGAGGATAAGGTGACACACAGGCCTTCGGTATAGTGTTTAAAGGCCGTGCTCAAGCTTGACTGCGCTTCTTTTGGGGTGGTCCAAGTTAAAAATTGACACAAGCGATGGATAATATAGGTTTGATGAAGACCTATTGCTGGGATTTGTGAGGGATCATAACCTTGGCTAGGTCGTGAGACCAACGCATTTTCTGGATGAAAAGGAGTAAATAAAGGGACTGCAGGCACGGTGTGTTCATCCGAGGTTGGCAATTGATATAATGTAAGACCAGCGGGTACTTTCTTAGTTAGACTTTCAGCGTTGGCATACGAACGAAGGGTATGCAATTGTTTGGCGTTTTCAAGCCATGCATCAAGTAGGGGTCCCTGAGGGGCGTGAAGGGTCAGTTCTTGTAAAAGAGCCAGGGGGCGTTGAAGCGCCAGTGGATTGTTTTTGATACAAGCAATACGCAGGTTGGGGCTTGCGTTTAAAATGATTTGTGCGTGCGAGAGCTCATCTTCGTCATAGCGGCACAATTCCAGGGACAACAGAGCATGCAAGGGGCGAGAAAAAAGAGGCAAAGTCTCGCCCTCTGCAGAAGGGAAATAAAGACCTGCCAGATTCAGGTGTTGTAAGCCCGAGGCATTTTCTATCAGGTGATGAAGTAGAAAAAGGGGCAACATGACACTTCCTAAAGTCAATGATCGTAGATGAAGGGTACTCACAGGGGCCTCGAGGTCGATCGCTTGAAGAGAAAGGCTTTGAAGGTGGGAAAGGTCATAAATCCAAGGCACTTTAGACTTATCTGAGATTTTAGCATTACGGTGCAGGGTGAGTTTTTTCAAACGGCTTTCTGGGCCAAAACGAAGGTATTCCCAGCCATCGCAATCGATCACCTCCAGCTCTTCAAGGCTCGGAAGGTCGTTCAGTCTGGTGGCTAACTGCCTGAGCAAGCTTTCGCCCCTGATTTTTTTCAGTTTCAGTACTTTTAGATGCTGTAAAGCACTTGGGAGTAAATCGGGGCATTCCCTCACCATGGTGTGGCTTATCGAAAGCATTTCTAATTGGGGGGTTCGGTTCAGTAGCGAAGTCAATGCGATATTTTTGTCATTGATGGTTAGATCATGGATGATTAATTGTTTCAGAGGGAGGAGCTTTGTTAAGGGAGCCCTTCCGGCTTCGTCCGATTCCTGCTCGCATGCCTTCAGGGTTAAGCAAGTCAGAGCGTCTAATTTTTCAAGACTTACTAGAATACCCAAGCCGACGAAGTATGATCCTTCAAAACACAGTGTTTGCAGTGTGCTAGGGAATTCCATGGGTATGTCCAGCTTCCGTAGCTCGGTGATTTTGAGCGTTTTTAAACGAGGAAATTGCGTCAAAACGCCCTCCAGGGTATCAACGCTAAGCTCACCTCCATCTTGGTTAAAACATGTGTCAAGCGTTAGTTCTTCCATCTGATGGCACGTATCGGGCAACGGCGCATGCGCTTCTAAGGAAACCACTTGCAATGTTAAGGAGCGCATCTTTTTCGAGAGTTCAAGAAGAGGGAAAAAATGCCTCAGAGTAATATTGCCCTCCGCGTTCGTGGTAGAGCTGAGCTCACATCTATATGGGGGATAGGACTCCAGGGAATTCAAATCGATGGGCTTAGAGCCGTCCGATAAATCACACGATAGTTCGTACACAACAGGGATATGTCTTGAAAAAGCGTCAACTTCCATCTCTCTTAGAAACTCATCATCGATTATTCCAATCTCGCGAGATTCTCTGTTTTCGAACATGTCGCTCGGTAATAAAATGATATCGTCTAGGGTGAGAGAATCCATGAGATCTTTTAAAAGAAAACGAGAAGCCCGCAGGTGTTCTGGGAGGATATGAACGGGGGTCTTGGTATTGCCTTGCATGAGCAAACGAAGGTGCGTGTAATCCAGGAAGGCAATGTCGCCTGCTGCCAGGCCCAAACAGTCAGAGGCACGTTTTTTAATATCGGCCCGTGAGCGTGGTTCGATCCGATCGTAAATGGGGGGGAGATCCAGAGAATGTGAATAACGTAAAAAATCATTCCCTTGCAAAAAGTAGAGGATAAACCCTTGTGCATGAAGGGCCGAAAAGAGCTCGCAGGCCCCGTTTTGGTAAGCGAGATCGGCTGATAAGTACAGGGCAAGCGACCAGTCACTGATCAGAAGCGTTCTGTTATGCTCCAGGCTTTTGCTATCCAAGTCATGAAGCCATATTTTTTCCTCTCCTTCAAGAGCCGGTAGAATGGCCAACTCACCACTTGGTTCAGAGCTCAGGATTCGTTGTTGGCGTAAAGATGTTTTAAATAAGAACGAAGGAAGATACATGTTTAAATACTGGTTAAAAACCGACTATATTATCAAAAAAAGAACCAGAAATCAAGAGGGCCAAGTAACTTTTCTCCAGATTGTCCCCAAAACTGCACTGGCTGTTTACCCCAAGATTTGGTAGAATTTTTTCTCCTCCCTTTCTAGAGAAGCGTCATGCTTGACACAAAAAATATTGAAGATTTGGCAAAATCGCTATTCAAAGCCTTGCCCGTCGGGCTACAAAACGTTGAGAGCGAGATCAAACAAACCTTCAAAGATATTTTGAATGCCACTTTCGCTCGGATGGACTTGGTTACTCGTGAAGAATTTGATGTGCAAGTCAAAGTGTTGGCACGCACTAGAGAAAAACTTGAGGCCTTGGAAACTGAAATGAATGCAAAATCATCTTCAATCGAGTAAGATGGTTTTCCAACCTCACATCGAGTCCAACCATGAACCTTGCAATGAGCAAGACGCGAAGTGCCCTTGGCATTCTCGCACAACCGGTCATTGTTGAAGTTCATTTATCCAATGGTTTACCTGCCTTTACCATCGTGGGGCTTCCAGAGACCGCGGTGAAGGAAAGCAAAGATAGAGTGCGCAGTGCCATCATCAACAGTCAATTTGAATTCCCATGCCGTAAAATTACCGTGAATCTCGCACCGGCTGATTTACCCAAATCTGGCAGCGGTTTGGATTTGCCCATCGCCATAGGCATCCTTGCGGCATCCGGTCAAATTCCTTCATCAAAGCTGAGCTCCCATGAATTCATTGGCGAATTAGCTCTGAACGGCAACCTGAGAGGCGTGTCAGCTATTCTCCCTGTGGTCCTTGCGGCCCATCGGGATAAACAAACACTCATCATCGCCCATGCCAATGCCGAAGAGGCCTCCCTCGCGGGACATGAGGGCGTATTAAGCGCTGAGAATCTTCGTGAGGTTTGCGCTTATTTATGCCTAGGAACCCCCTTATCTCCCCTGCCGCGGCGTCCTGAAAAAATACGTGATGAGCAGGAAATGGACTGGTCTGATGTCAAAGGCCAGCATCATGCCAAGCTCGCGATGGTGATTGCGGCTTGCGGGAGTCACAGTATTTTGTTAACCGGACCGCCCGGCAGTGGTAAAACCATGTTAGCCAAACGATTCAGCACCCTTTTACCTGAATTATCCGAAACAGATGCTTTGGAATGTGCTGCCATAAACTCCGTCCGAGGCCGCGCCACACAATTTAGCCATTGGCGAGATCCCCCCTTTCGTGCTCCTCATCATACTGCATCCCCCGTGGCACTCGTCGGGGGCGGCAATCCCCCAAAACCCGGGGAAATTTCTCTTGCCCACCATGGCGTTTTGTTCCTTGATGAACTAC
This sequence comes from Legionellales bacterium, assembly GCA_026399195.1. Taxonomy (GTDB): domain Bacteria; phylum Pseudomonadota; class Gammaproteobacteria; order Legionellales; family Legionellaceae; genus JAPLRK01. The sequence continues at coordinate 10,271 of JAPLRK010000084.1, read as the reverse complement.
CTGAATTTCATCGGAATGTCCTTGAAACCTTAAGAGAACCTCTGGAGTCAGGCAATATCTGCATTTCAAGAGCAGCCATTCAAACAGAATTCCCAGCAAATTTTCAATTAGTGGCCGCCATGAATCCCTGCCCTTGCGGTCAATGGGGAAACCCTCAGGCACATTGTTTGTGCTCACCTGATCGAATCAATCGTTATCTTGCGAAATTATCCGCCCCCTTACTTGACAGAATCGATATGCAAGTTTGTGTGCACGCACTGACAGCTGAGGAATTGGTTCAACCCAACAAAGCGCAAGCTTTTGAAAGTGAGGTGATCAGACAGAAAGTCGCGCTCATCCGTGCTTTACAGCTCAAAAGACAAGGCTGTTACAACGCAAAACTCAGCGCAAAAGAGTGCGAAGTTGTTTGTGCGTTGGGTGAGCAAGAGCAAGCTTTTTTAGGGAAGACGTTAAGTCGACTCAAACTGTCAGCTCGCGCATTTCACCGGCTATTGAAAGTAGCACGCACCATTGCCGATATTCGCTCATCTGATAAAGCAGAATTGGTGGATCTTCAGCAAGCGTTGTCCTTCAAACAATCGTTTAAGCCAATTGCTCAAGAACTGGAATTTGGACAAACCACGATCTAATACGAGCCCGCCCGAACCCGGTTTGGTTTTCATTACAACAACATTTATCTGATTATGCGGTCATTTTTTCTGTAACGGCCGTATTTTCCCACTTTTTAATGAATGAAAAAAGTAGGTTCTATCGTATGGCAGAACGCTCAGGCACAGAAACTGCCGCAATACTTGATGTCGCTAAACGATTAGATATGATATATGAAGACAATTATCAAAAAGGCCGCCGTGAATTATTGATTCGAATCATTATGATGCTGACCAAATTGGCTCAGAAATCAGATTGATCGGGTTCGGGCGGGCTCGTATTAGATCGTGGTTGGTCCAAACTCCAGTCAAGAATAGCCATGCGCATAAACACCCCATTCTTTACCTGTTGCAAAATATAAGAATGAGGACCATCCGCCACGTCACTGTCCATTTCAATCCCCCGATTGATAGGGCCCGGATGCATCACCATCACCTCTTTTTTTGAAGTTTTAAGGCTCTCTTGGGTGATGCCATACGCTCGATGATAATGTTCCAAATTCATCTGCTCTGAGGCTTTCAGACGCTCTTTTTGAACTCGCAGGCCAATGACCACATCAGCATTAGCCAAGCCCTCCTGCAAAGAATCAGTGAATTGTCCATAATGGATCGATTGCGGCTGCCAAAGGGTTGGAGCGATCAACATCAATTGTCCAACCCCCATCAAAGCACAGGCATGCTGGAAAGAATTGGCCACTCTTGAGTGACGGATATCACCCACTATCGCTATTTTAAGGCGAGAAAGATCCGGTTTCTGCTCAATGATGGTCATGAGATCGAGCATGGCTTGGCTCGGATGTGCATGCGTCCCATCTCCGGCATTCACGATGGCGCTTCTTTCACCACAAAGCCCCGCTATCCGCTCAGGCAATCCTTCTTCGGCATGTCGAATAACAAAGAGCTTGACACCCATGGCGCTTAAATTGTTCACCGTGTCCTGAATCACTTCTCCCTTACTTTCCGATGAGCCCTGCCCATCCAAATTCACCACAGGCATCTCCAAATGTCGTGCCGCCAATTCAAAACTCACACGCGTGCGTGTGCTGTTTTCATAAAACAAATTGGCCATGGGTGAGGTACGAAAAGAAGGATATTGTGATGTTTTTTTAAAGAACTGAGCTCTGGAAATCAGCGTGTTTGCTTCGAGAAGTGTCAATTGGGTGATGTCTAAAAAATGCCTCATGATGTTATCTTGGTCCTCCTTGCAGCCATTGTTCAAGTATGACACAGGCAGCGATGCTGTCAATTTCTGCTTTTTTGATGTGACGGTATCCACCTTGCTCGAACAAATAAGCCCGAGCCTCTACAGTGGTCAAGCGCTCATCCACCAAATGAACGGGAAGAGCAAATCGTTTTCGTAATTGACGCGCAAAACCGCGCGCTGCAGCAGTCGTGTATTGTTCACTGTCATCGATATGGGTCGGTATGCCTACTATCAAAGCCTGTGGCTGCCATTCTGCCAACAAGGCTGCAATCATTTCCCACCGCGGCACACCCGAAACTGCCGCCAGTGTAGATAGAGGGGATGCGCTGTGTGTCAACATTTGTCCAACAGAGACGCCGATTCTCCGATATCCAAAATCAAACCCAAGATATACTCCGTCAGGCATGGCCCACACCAGACGTGAGTTGATTCATTTTTACCCCAATCGTCAAACCAGCAGACTCCCAACGTTGTTCAAAAGGAACATCATATAATAATTCAGGCTTAAAAGGACAAACCAACCAAGCATTATCCATCACTTCCTGGTTCAATTGATTTTCACCCCAAGCCACATAGCCTAAGGCCACCAAGACATTTTTAGGACCTGTATCGCTTGCGATGGCACGAATGATATCATTCGAGGTCGTCACCGTCACGCCTTCTTGAAGCGCAAGACTTGAGCGCCACTCTCCTAAGGGGCGATGGATCACAAACCCCCTCTCAGGCTGTATAGGCCCTCCAAACAACAAAGGCAGGCGATTACTTTCAACACGGATAGGCTCAATATGTAGCTGGTCAAAAACCAACCCTAACGGATATTGCATAGGCCTATTGATGATCAGCCCAACCGTTCCCTGGATATGATGCTCACAGACATAGATCACCGATTTCTTGAAATTAGGATCGGCAATCGAAGGCGTGGCAATCAATAAATGATTCGCCAACGAGGTATCTCTTACCATAAAATCCCCCCCCATTCACATCAATCCATTCCTACTTTCATTATATACCAGGAAACCAACAATGGCGCGTTTATCACAAATTGCGTTAATATAGTGCAAAATAAAGCCTAAAAAAGAGGTGCGTACCCCTTGAGTTCAACGTCACAAGGCAGTAGAGTGAACCTTTTATCGCGCAATCAGCCGGGATGAGCATGCGATATTTTACAATTCCTTATCTATTTTTTCTTTGTTTTAACACAAGTTTTGCCACCCCCATGAATGGCATGCTCCAAACATTCGATATCAAAAAAGCCAACATGCAATTTGATAAAATCAATCTTCAACTTTCTGTGCACAATTTAAATCTTTCTAACTTAGACGGTGCTGTGAACACCCTCACAAAACTCACCACCAAAGCCGAAAAATGCGTTGACGATGTTCAAAAAAAAATCATCAATGTCGAGACCATGATCAAGCAAGACAGCAATCCTATTGACAAGTCATCGCAAGGTGCTGATCTCGTTTATCTCAATACGCAACAAAAAGAACTGGCCGACGAACAAGCACAATGTAGGCTATTTACCATCCGCGCCAAAGAGGCTATTGATGCCTACAAAATAGCCATTGCGCAATTAAAACAAACTGAAGCGCTTACCCGCGGCATGCCCTTATGGAAAACCATCAACCTATCGCTAGATGCCGCCGAAATCAAATTCATGGATTTATTCACGATTCAACTCTCATCGGCCCTACCTTCACTCGTCCACGGATTACTCTGGATCCTCCTTGCAGCCACTGGCTCCATCCTCCTTTTAAAACATTTCAATAAAAGCCGTTTTGCGCGCGCTCATTTAAAATTCAAACAAGTATCTCTCAGTCACATCATCCTCTTAACCCTTTTCTTCAGCTCTGGCGCCTTGTTTGTGGATTTATTGATGCTCTCCAAAGAATTATCCATCTCCAGTCTCCTGCTTGCCCTATCAGAACTTGTGTTCTTCTATCTGCTCGCCGTCATTTCACTCCTGTTTATATTCAAACTGAAAAGCATACGATCTCTCTTTTATTGGTATTCGCTAGATGCCACTTTCTTCCAATTGTTTGCTATCGTCGTCCTTAGTTTCTATGCCTGCGCCTTCATTGAGCAATTGTTTTCCATTTCTGTCAACACCAATGGTCCCTTATGGCAATTGTGTCAATCTCTGTTTCTTCTGCTCATCCTCATCACAGGATCTTATTTCATTTACCGATTTTGTAAACACCACCACTTTCACTGGATCAGAAACCATTTCAAAATGATCCAGACATTCAGCGCCTTATTTCTCATCACTTGCGCCACCATCAATATTTTGGGCTACCATACCCTCGCACAACACTTGATTTTCTCTGGATTCTCAACATTCACTAATCTTTTCATCACGGTGCTTATCACACAAGGCATCCAAAAACTCTACCTGCTGTTGAGCCAAAACCCCAATCTCAAATCACGCATGATGACCTATTTTGGATACAAAAAAGATGAGGTATTTACAGAATTTTTAATTTTAAAGACCATTGCACAACTTTTAGTATGGTCTATCAGTATTTATTGGATAGGACAAAGTTGGGGCTTTGCGACCGATCTGATTGAAATCATCTATGACCAACTGTTACACGGTGTTCATCTTGCCAATGTCACGATATATCCCACTCGAATCATCTCTGGCATGATTGTGTTCTGCCTACTTTATTTGCTGTCTTGTGCCATCTCAACCGCCATCAGTCGGCACCAACAATTTGAAAATGAAGAAGAAACTCAAGTGGCTGTCGCCTCCATCCTCACCTACGTAGGATTCACCCTCGCCCTTATCACCGGCCTTCTCGTAGCAGGATTTGATTTTACAGGCCTTGCCATCATCGCGGGTGCACTCTCCGTGGGTATCGGCCTTGGACTACAAAGCATTGTGAACAACTTTGTATCAGGATTGATTTTACTGATTGAAAAACCCATCAGACCAGGTGATCGGATCAACGTAGATGGCGTGGAAGGATTTGTAAAAAAAATTCGCGTGCGTTCGACACAAATTATCACCCCCTCCCGCGAGGATATCATTGTACCGAACTCCGATTTAATCACCCATCGAGTGACCAATTACATGTTCAGCGATAAATTTTGTCGTATCGATTGTGAAGTCGGCGTAGCCTATGGCAGTGATACGCAAAAGGTTCATGATGTCCTGATGGAAGTGGCCCTTCTTCATGAAGAAGTGGTAAAATCCAATCGTCACAAGCCCGTTGTATTGTTTCGCTCCTTTGGAAATAGCGCCCTAATGTTTCAACTCTCCTGTTTGATAAAGGATGTCAACAAAAAATCCCTCGTTCGAAGTGACTTACATTATGCCATCGATAAAGCCTTTCGTCTGCACAACCTCATCATGCCTTTCCCACAAAGTGAAATTCACCTCAACCTAAAAACACCTGATCCTTAGAAACTTTAAAAAAACATTGAGAATGAAATCACTTTTGTTGTATGTTAATAGACTCTTCCAAATAACTTCCTTCCCTATTCCCTTCTCCCCAGACATGGGGAGAAGGTGCCCGCAGGGCGGATGAGGGGATTTCTTGCAAGTTATTGGATGAAGTGGTGCACCTACGTGCTTGAGATACTAATAAAAAATAGATCTGGTGTTTATGGAAGAATACCAAAATAGATGAAGGAGAACATAATGGCAAAAGGTGAAGTCAAATGGTTTAACAATGCCAAAGGCTGGGGATTTATTGTCCCTGAAGAGGGTGGCGATGATATTTTTGTTCATTTTACGGCAATTGAGGGGGTTGGCTACAAAACACTTCTTGCAGGCCAAATGGTGAACTTTGAATTAGAAAAAGGAGAACGAGGACTGCATGCTTCTCAAGTTTCAGCTCTCAATGAGTTAGAAGAAGCACCTGCCTAAAATGTTGCTTAGGATCGCGCTAAAATGGCTAGCCCGTCCCTAAGTTATACTGTGCGCGGCCATAAATTGCGATTTTTAGGCGACGTTCTTTTTGCCGCGCACAGGTTATTCTGTTACAGTCGCTAACCTGGAAAAATATGACGTTTTCTCATGAAAAATGGTTTGCTACTGATTAATCTAGGAACACCGGATCATCCAAGTATCTCTTCTGTGAGACGCTATTTGCGTTAGTTTCTCTCTGATAAGCGCGTTATTTCCCTACCGGCGCCTCTGCGTTACCTCTTGCTTTATGGTTTCATTCTCCCCTTCCGAACCAAACGATCAACTCATGCATATCAAACCATCTGGACCCCCCATGGTTCACCACTGCTACTTAATGGCCTAAAGATGGCTGAAAAATTGCAACACCGTCTAGCGTCAAATTACAAAGTTGTTTTGGGAATGCGTTATGGCAACCCGAGTCTACTCGATGCCCTCAACCAATTGCAGGACTGTGAAACCCTGACCATTCTGCCCCTATACCCACAATACTCGTCTGCAGCCACAGGATCATCCATTGAAAAAACCTTAGAAATTCTAAGCTCAAAATCAATCATACCCAACATCAAAGTGATTCGAGATTTTCACAACCATCCTGGGTTTATTAAAGCCCTTACAACCCTTGTCGAACCTTATATCCCACAACACGACTATCTGATGTTCAGCTATCATGGGATCCCCTCTCATCAGTTGCACCCAAACAAAGATCAATTTCTCTGTGATGTCCGATGCTCGGACAAAAATGCCCAAGGATGCTATCGCACACAATGCCTACAAACAACGGCACTGGTTGCACAACATCTAGGACTAAACTGGGAACGTTATGGAACAGCCTTTCAATCACGTATGGGAAAAACCCCCTGGATCAAACCCTATACCGATGAAAGGCTATGCGAATTGGCTGCTGAAGGGAAAAAACGTCTTGCCATCGTTTGCCCATCCTTTGTTTCAGACTGTTTAGAAACGCTCGAGGAAATAGGCATTCGAATGAAAAAAAGATGGCTCGATTTAGGCGGAGAGGAACTCACCTTAATCCCTTGCCTTAATGACAGCGAATCATGGCTTGAAGCCATCATTGATATCACCACTGGATCATGCCATTGATCTTGCAAAATATACATTATGTGCTATAAACAATCACATGACCTGATCAATTGGCGAGACCTGTGGGGGGAATATGAGCAACAAGCAATTTTCAGAACGCCTCAATAAAGAATTGGATGAGATAGGCGTCCCAGAACGATGCGAGGAGCGAATCGAGATATTTGCAAAGCTACTCAAAGTGCCGCGCTTTAAAGCAGAATCTCTGCTCAACGGAAACACCAACCCAGAAGCGCCTTTGCTGAAAGTCTTGGCAGACGAATTGGAAGTCAATGCTGAATGGCTATTGGGCAAAAGCGACGAGCGCCATAACTAGTGCCAAGTCCTTTAGGGCGGCACTAGGGACTATCCCTGAAACCGTTTATGTACCCCAGTAGTCTTGGCATGTTTTTCAATGTATTGAATCACTTTGCCTGCGATATTGATTTGAGTTGTATTTTCAATCGCCTCAAGCCCTGGAGAGGAGTTGATCTCCAATACCAAGGGCCCATGATTAGAACGCAACAGATCTACTCCCGCCACCTTCAAACCCATCGCTTTTGCTGCAGCAACTGCAATCGCGCGCTCTTCTCGTGACAATTTTACTTTCAAGGCACGCCCTCCTTGATGAACATTGGCACGAAACTCACCTTCCTTGGCTTGTCGCCTGATGGCAGCCACGACTTGATGACCAATGACAAAACATCGGAGATCAGTCCCACAAGATTCTTCTATAAACTCCTGAACCAAAATGTTGACGTGCATCCCTTTGAAAGCATTGATGATACTCACCGCCGATTGCTCACTATCTGCCAAGACAACTCCTTTGCCCTGGGTTCCTTCCAATAACTTGATGACCACCGGCGCACCACCCACCATTCGAATCAAATCGGTCGTGTTATCAGGCGATTGCGCAAACCCCGTTAATGGCATGGGAATACCCTTCCGCGCCAACAATTGCAACGCCCGAAATTTATCTCGTGAACGAGCAATAGCAATTGACTCATTCAACGTATAAATCCCCATGGTCTCTAAGTGGCGCAACACAGCCGTACCATAAAAGGTATTAGACACCCCAATCCGCGGAATAATCGCATCAAAATGCTCCAAAGGCTCCCCTCCACGATAATGAATCTGCGGACATGACACCGCAACATTCATATAACAATGAAGTGGATTGATGATCTGAACCTCATGGCCTGCAGCAACGCCAGCAGACAGCAACCGTTGATGTGAGTACAAAGCAGGATTAGTCGCCAGTATTGCTATTTTCATAACTTAAAGTTTCCTATTTTAGAGTTGAGCGACCAGTTTATAATCTTCGGCCATGGACGCAGGATCATGAGGCGATGTGAAAAAGGCACTGAGCTTGCCATCTGGGTTGAACAAAAGGATGGTCCCGGTATGTTCTATGTCATCTTTTTGAGACGAAGGATGAGCCACTTTACCATAAGCAATCCCCATTTCATGCGTCATTGGCCCTATCGAGCCTTCTTCGCCGCGGGCTGCATAAAATTGAGAATGAAACCCTTTCACATACTTATCCAGTTGCTCCAAACTATCACGTTCAGGATCAACTGACACCATGACGACACGCGGATAAGCAGTGACTCCGCTTTCTTCCAAAAGATGCATCATTTTACTCAATTGCGCCATAGTGGTAGGACAAATGGCACCACAATGCGTGAATCCAAAAAAGAGCATAGTCCATTGTCCTTTGAGACTGGCATTGGTAAAAGGAACCCCATCTCCCCCCATAAGCGCAAAGGAACTCACCAAGCGAGGCTGATTGAGCAATGTGCCATGAAAAGCCGCGAATGCGCGCTCTTTGCTCAAACGCACCTGTTGGGAAACAAATAACCCTAAAACCAAAGCGGAAATCCCAAGTAAGATGGACACGGTGATCATGATCCGAGTTTTTGATTTTGGCATTTTTTTACCCCAAGTAATGATCGATCAATAGAAACACAAACAAAGACATCAAATAGACAATTGAAAAACGGAAGGTGCTCATAGCAACACGCGGTTCATCCGTACGATATAAAGCAATAGCCCAATATAAAAATCGTCCATTCAAAAGCATGGCGGCAACCAAATACAGCCACCCACTCATTCGAACAACAAAAGGCAACACACTCACAACCCACAGTAAAATGGTATATAACAACACATTCAATTTGGTAAATCGAATCCCATGAGTGACAGGCAACATGGTAATTTCAGCATGTTGATAATCTTCAAAACGATAAATCGCAAGCGCCCAAAAATGCGGCGGCGTCCAGGTGAAGATGATCAACACCAAAAGCAAGGCGTGAGGATCCAGTTGATTTGCAACAGCGGTCCAGCCCAGCAAAGGCGGCGCAGCCCCTGCTAATCCACCAATGACGATGTTTTGTGGCGTTGCCCGTTTCAAATACCCTGTGTAGATCCCAGCATACCCTATCAACGTGATGAAGGTGAGCACGGCAGTCAAAGTGTTCACAAAATAGACAAGCACCAATAACCCCACCACCCCCAACGTCAAAGCAAACCAAAAAGCCTCGTGCATCGAAATTCGGCCATGAGCAATGGGCCTTTTTTGAGTGCGGGACATGATGGCATCAATCCGCCTATCCACCATATGATTCACCGCCGCAGCGCTTCCCGCACAAAGTCCAATACCCAATAAACTCGCACAGATAAGAGAGATAGAAATCCCACCGGGTGTGGCAAGAAACATACCCACCAAAACCGTCAACAACATCAATGCGACCACTCGAGGTTTACACAACTCAATATAATCGTTAACCGTCTTGCCACCCAACAGCCATTTAGCACTGATTTGCATGAGGAGACCCTCCCAAATGATGCATCCATAGCATGGTCGCTAATAACAACGCCGCCACCCCATTATGCAGTAGCGCGACCCACAATGGCAATAAATACACCACGTTAGCAACTCCCAAAGCACATTGAACCAATACAAGAAAAAGGGCAAGCCATGCGCTCCGTCGAATGAGCTTTGCTTTAGAGCACTTGAGCATCAATAGAGACAAGCCTAGGACATACAAGAAGACCACCAAAGCCCCTACGCGATGAACCCACTGGATCGTCATACGAACGTGATGTTCCAACACCCCACCTTGATAATTGTCACCCACAGGCGAGAACACATGAAACCCATGAGAAAAATCCAAGGCCGGCCACCATAGCCCATTACACCGTGGAAAACCAATACAAGCCAAGCCCGCATAGTTAGCACTCACCCACCCACCCAAAGCAATTTGACATAGGATAAGCACTAGGCCCAAAGTGGTCATAAATCGCCATCCCACGCCGGGCATTACCTTCACATCACTCAATTGCATTCGGAAATAACTTAAGCCCCCAAAAATCAACAATCCCCCTAAAAGATGCGCCATCACCACCACGGGCAATAATTTCAAGGTCA
>JAPLRK010000070.1 GCA_026399195.1 Legionellales bacterium | reverse complement strand
TTCCCTCGTACCTCGGGACTCCTCATTGACACCGCTTTCTCTTCAGGTAATCTGTCATTAGGAGCAATGCCTCAGTGTTCCAATAATTGGACACTATCTAAAAAGTAAGGTGCCACTGTCTCATCGATAGGGTCCACTGCATCTATCGTTCGTGTTCTCTTCCTCATCTAGTGTTGTTGGTGTGCTTAGGGGGATGTTTTGATTGATAATTAATTTTTGAGCGTTAACCGATGTGTGTTCCCCTTCTGGTAACATTTCGAATATAGCGGCGGGATGCTGTTGACCTTTGATTACAGGCGCTGCATAAACTTGAGCAATTTCGGAAGCATTTATAGACCCCTCCTTTAGCCATCCCTGGATTTTATCTAGGCTACCCAAAAACATATGTTTAGATCCGCCGGCCATCGCATCTATATCCATTTTTGTGAAACCCATCCCTTTCGCTACACTCTCTGCATTAGCTAGTTTAGCACCTTTTAGTATTTTCATCTGAATCTCCTAATCGTAAATAAAACCCAGTTTCATTTTAATTATAGACCACTTCCTCAGAAATTTTATTTTGCTACGACATTTTGCAAACAACGAAAATCAGAAAAACGTGTGTCCTATTCAAGACCCGTGTTTTCTGGTATTTTGTGCGTTCATATTTAACAAAGGAGCACACTCATGAGAAAGCCCCGAGAAGAGTGAGATTTATTTTTAGAAATGGGTGAGGTAAGTCATCATATCGGATGGAGACAATGGTTTACTAAAATAGAAGCCTTGAATAATGTGACACTGATTTTGAGTCAAAAAATCTAATTGCTCCTTTGTTTCTACGCCTTCTGCGACAACGGCTAAATTGAGTACACTTGCCAAATTAATAATGGCTATAATAATGACCTCATTATTTTTGTCTTTTCCAATATCATCGATGAAGGATTTGTCAATTTTAAGTTCTTTGATAGGAAGTTGTTTCAGATAGGTGAGGGATGAATAGCCTGTCCCAAAATCATCAATGGAAATTCCGATGCCTAACTTCATCAGAACTCTGTTTAACACTGTTTTGCTAGCGAGTGATTTTTTCATCACCGCGGTTTCTGTGAGTTCAAACAGAATATTCTCTCCGGGAACACCCATAGTATTAAGGATGCTTTTCAGTGTGTCGTTGATCATGCGATCATCCAATTGATTGGCAGAGATATTAATTGAAATTTTGATGTTTATCATTTTATCGCTCGTTTTATACCACTCTATGTATTGATTCAAGGCGTTTGCTATGACCCATTTCCCAATTTTATTGATTAATCCAGTATCTTCTGCTACGGGAATAAATTCAGATGGCAGAATTTCTCCAACGATTGGATTGTTCCAACGTAATAAAGCTTCTATCCCTACGATGGTCTTCTTTTGAATGTCGATTTTAGGCTGGTAGACGAGCTCCAATTGATTTTGTTTAATGGCATGTTCCAGTTGGTTTACAATCAGCATATTACGCTCTAATTGTCGCTGCATTGTATGGTTATAAAATTTATAACAATTTCGGCCGTACTTTTTGGCCTGATAAAGAGCCTGATCCGCATTTTGCATGGTAGTTTCCTCAGTCGTTCCTTCACTAGGGAATATCGAAACTCCAATGCTCAGAGTGGACGTTCCCTCGTATTTCTCCATAATGAATGGAAGATTAAATTCCTCAATCAGCCTATTTGCGATATATTCTATAGTCGATAAATTGCGGAAATTCTGAACAATGATAGTAAACTCATCACCTCCAATACGGGCAATCAGATCGTGCGATCGAACCAATGTTTTTAATCTGATGCTGATTTCTTTTAAAAGAAGATCACCTATGCCATGACCAAAAAGGTCGTTTATATTTTTAAAATAATCGACGTCAATAAAAAATAGCGCGACCATTTTCTTATGCTTAGCCGAGGACGATAAAATTTTAGCAAGCATCATTTCAAAAAAAAAGCGATTCGGTAATTGTGTTAAAGAATCAAAATGTGCCAGTTTTTGCAAAGTAGCTCGTTCTTTTTCGAGTTCGGTAATATCCGTTACCACAATGGATAAAGCATGCAGATCGTCATGTGCCCGTTTGGAGCATGACAGTAAAATTGTTTTGACAGGATTCTTTTTTTGCTTTAATTTGACTTTTCTTTTGGCGGGTTGTCTCTGAGATTCAGCACATAAGGTTTTTAGTGACTTATGTTCTGATACGGGAAAAAAACCAAACAAAGAATGACCCAAGATGTCTAGCACATTTGTTTTGATCATTTTAGCAAATTGTTGATTACACTGTATTATTTCACAATTCTCATTCAACGTAATGACACCCTCTGAAAGGTTCTCAACTAGCCGCTGTTTTGTTTCATTCTGAGCATCAATATCTTGTTTTTTGTCTTTTGAATATGACATCTTTGTACCCCCCCGTCGCGGACAACTTCCCAACCATTATGCAGGTACGGCGTGCAAAATCAGATATAGATCCGGCATAAAACGAAGCAGCAACTACAGGTCCATTCACATCTTCTTATTTGCTAGATCATATAATATGAATATAGAACACTTTAGGGTCTATTGACAGTTCTAGAGGACCAATAACCGGGGTCCCACGAGACTCGCTTCAAGCAACCTGCCGATCCTAATTCATCATCTCCTTAAATCTGGACTTTATACTGTGTGCGATCATAATCTAAACCAAATGGGCGGTATTCCGCCATTGTTTTTTCTGTTTCTTTTACACGCACAGCACTAACCTCTGGCCATAATTTTCTAGCGCGCTGAAATAAATAGTAAGCAATTATTTCCGCTGTTGGTTGCCCTTGTATAACGTCATTTAAATGCCGATGATCTAACTCCGAATCAATTATTTTCTTGAACAAATTAAGATCAGAATAGTCAACGACAAAACCATTGGAATTAAGCTTTTCTGACTCTAACTCTATTTCTACTGTGTAATTATGTCCGTGCAATCGCGCACAAGGATGATCTGGTGGTAAAGAATCGAGAATATGACTGGCACTAAAGTGAAATTTTTTTACAATCCTATACATATAAAACCTATTTAATTGTGCGCGACTTTGCACACATATGTATCCATATGGCCACAAAAAAGCGGGCGAATTGCTAAGCGAACAATGAAGTTGTTCTCAATTGTAATATATTTCAATATGTTCGAATACAATATCTTCTTACGAGACAAAAAATCACTGAACCTTTCGTCCTGTATGAAAAAAAAATTAATCATCTGTCGAGAAAAGTGTTACAATTTAATGCATCGTATGAGGATGACTCTTCCTAATGTTGATAAGATCAGGATAAAAAATCATCATGAAATTAAGTTATAGCACACACGGATTACCTGGGACAATTTTTGAAATTTTGGATGCTCTGGATGCAGCAGGATATGAAGGTGTAGAACTTGCCTTTCAAGAAGGGCAATTTGATCTACGGGCGGTTCCCTTGCATGAAATTGCAAACTGCCCAATAATAATGCAGCTCAAGTCGTATTTCAAAACCAAACGCATCAAACCTGCTGCCATTAATACTGCCACCCTACCACTCATCCCAGGTAGATTACATGAACCTTCACTCCTAGCCATAGATAAACCGGAACGCGATCGGCGTATTCATATCATCAAACAAGGCATTGAAGCGGCAAAAGCACTGGGCGCTCCAATTGTTGGATTTGGCAGCGGCTTTATTCGCTCAGAACATGTTGCCCATACTGAAGGTGATTGCAGATCACTTTTACTGAGCGCCATTCAAGAATGCCTAAATAGTATTCAAGATCATGACGACGTTACTTTAGTGATCGAACCAGAACCCGGTATGCTGATAGAGACCCTCGATCAAGGCGCGTCCATCATTCAGGAAATCAATTCTAAAAAATTTGGACTACATCTTGACGTCTGTCACGCCTTTTGCAGCGATGGCGACGATCAGTATTTACAGAAAATAAGTGATTACGCTCATCTCGTTCAATATGTCCACTTAGCCGATACCAAGGATGGGTACAATCTCAAAATCATGGAAAATTCTGCCGAAGAACCGATTGATTTTCAATTTGCGAATGCCTTTATTTATTTCCAGGAGAATGGGAACTTTTTACTTTTAGATGTCATGCAATCGCTTTATTTCTATTTAACGCCCCCCAATGATGTTCAAAAACAAGCGTTAGAGCACTATATTTCAATAAGGGGTGGTGTGACGGATGACGTCCAATATCACAACTTACAATCGCTTCCTAACCGAGCAGATTTTCCAAAATACTATCCAGATTACCTTGAAAAAGATAAAGAAATCAGAACCTACCTGTTATCCATTCCGCGCATCTCTGATGAAACACTCACACTTGCCGAACCGATTTTGCATTATTTAAGAAGTTCACTGAGCACAAAGTCTGATCATCCTTTTATCCAGAAGAGAGTGGCCAATACGCTGACAGGGAAGGTACATTTTCATGAAGCGCCAGGTCAAGGGGAGATTGATTTTTCTGAAGTGTTTCTACGATTGGCAGAACAAGGTTTTGAAGGCTATGCATCCCTTGAACTCTATCATGATGGCGAACCAGATCGATGGCAAAGTGTGATGAAAAACAGCAAGGCATCACTTGAAAAAGCTCAATTAAAACAACTGGGCTGGACGTTAGAAGAACAAGGAGACATTGATCATACCCGCATTCAAGCCCCCTCTATCCGGCTCAATAGCTGCAAGATTGGCAGAAATGGCGACAAAATCTATTCGATTGATTTACGCATTTTACCCCCCAATCAAACATATCTTGATCCAAAATTGATGCACTCTTTCGAACATTATTTACTCGCAGGATTCAGAAAATACTTGGGTGAGTCTTTTGTATGTGTCGCACCGATGGGCTGTCAGACGGGATTTTACCTCATTTTATTGAATGAAGGGCGGGTGAGTACTATTTGTACATTTTTTGAATCGATTCTGCAGGATATTCTAGTGGCTGAGGAAGTGCCTTATGCTAACATTCATCAATGTGGGCAAGCAGCTTTACACGATATTGATCCAGCAAAATCCCTGGCACAGTTGATACTTTCTAAGAAATTAACCTGGCGTAAATTTTTACAATGAAGACTCATAAAACTTGGGAGCTTCACTACACGCGTCCCATACACTATAGCATCGAAAGCACGATTGACCTTTTTAATCCAGAAAATCCAATTCTTTTATCTGGTGGCCTGGGTCGGGGATCTGCTCGATTTATCGTGGTGGATAGTACAGTCTATGATCTTTATGAGAGGCAAATAGAGGATTACTTTTCTGCCAACACCATCAAGACCCAGATCCTTCGATTTGTCGCTGGAGAGCAAAATAAATCCTTATCTGGCTATCAAGACATTCTATGGAGCCTAGAACAGTTCCCCATTGCTCGAAGAAGTGAGCCCATCCTTGCTATTGGCGGTGGCGTATTGACAGATTTGGTTGGATTTGTCGCCAGCACATACCGACGTGGGGTACCGCATATTAAAATTCCAACCACGCTTATGGGTTATATTGATGCAGCCATTGGGATCAAGACTGGTTTAAATATCCAAGATCATAAAAATCGTCTAGGCTCGTTTGAGCCCCCGCTCAAAGTTATCTTAGATCGGACTTTTTTAACCAGCTTGAGCAAACGTCAAATTCTGAATGGCGTAGCCGAAATTATAAAACTTGCAGTGGTTAATGATCTATCTTTATTCGAACACCTTGAACGGAGCGGAAAAGCATCGATCGACGCCCACTTTCAAAATGAAGAGGGGCTCGCCCTGCTTGAAAAATCCATCACCGGTATTGTGAACTTATTAGAGCCCAATTTGTATGAAGATAATCTCGCACGAACCTTGGATTTTGGACATACTTTCAGCCCAGCCTTCGAAATGAAAGCCAAAGGGGCCTTGCTTCATGGAGAAGCGGTAATCATTGGGGTGGTACTTTGCTCTGCCTTAGCCTATCTGAAACGTTTGCTTTCTTGGGATGAGCTCAATCGAATTCTTAGTTTGATTCAAACGTTGGAACTTCCGCTTGATTTTCAACATATTTCCCCTGAAATCATGCTTCAATCTTTGATCGAACGTACCCATCATCGAGATGGCCAACAAAATGTTCCCTTGCCGAATGGAATTGGTCAGTGTGTATTTGCGAATGATCTCACTGAATCTGATCTGAGGGCGGTTTGTAATTTTTTATCCAAGGAAAAAAATGTCTGTTTCACATAATGTCGATCTAGCTGAAATCGAAAAATTTTCTAAACTTTCCAACAAATGGTGGGATCCCCAAGGGATGATGAAATCATTGCATGCCATTAATCCCCTGCGACTTAACTTTATTTTAAAGCACATTTCAGTTGCAGATAAAAAGATTTTAGACATCGGATGTGGTTGCGGGATCCTCGCGGAAGCATTAGCCAAAGCAGGTGCTCAGACCTATGGTATAGATCTTTCCAGTAAAGTAATCAACATTGCCAGACATCATGCAGAAATGAATCATTTGAGCATCGATTATAGTTTGATGAGTGCAGAAGCGTTGGCAGAGTCTCAGTCTGGAACGTTTGATGTCATCACGTGCATGGAAGTCCTTGAGCACATCCCACATCCTGATGAAATCATAAAGGCGTGCGTTAATCTCTTGAAACCAGGCGGCTTTGTTTTCTTCTCAACCATCAATCGCACTTGGAAAGCCTATTTCTGCGCCATCCTATTGGCCGAAAGGGTACTCCATCTCCTTCCTAAAGGCACTCATTCCTATCAGAAACTTATTCGACCATCAGAACTTGAGCAATGGGGAGAGCAATTTGGCTTAAAAAAAGAAGAAATCACGGGGATTCGTTATCATCCAATAAGCAAAAATTTTTCCCTTACGCCGAAAGCAAACATCAATTACATCATAGCCTTTCAATCATGAATCTTCTTCGCAAATTACTTGGGTTATCTCGGTTTCCCCATAGTCTTTTAGATGTAGCACTTCCTGCCTTTTGCGCTTTGGCATGGTTGGGAACCTTTCCCTCAATGAGGGTAACCTTGCTTGGGCTACTCACAGCAACTTCTGCTTATCTGGCGATTTATGCCATGAACGATCTGATTGATTGCTATACCGATCGTGAAAAAGAGAGCTTGACACCCAAGGCCAATCATGAAGGATATATTGATGCCCTCCTAACAATACATCCCCTGGCAAAAGGTCAATTGAGTTTTAAAGCCTCTTTTTTTTGGGTATTCGGCTTGCTTTTAATTGCGTTGGTTGGCGCTTATGCACTGAACCCATTCACCATCTGGATTTTGGCTTTCGGCGCTATTTGTGAGATTTCTTATTGTCTTCTTTTCAAAAAAAGTGCGCTTCGAATCATATTAAGCGGGATAGTCAAATCCTGTGGACCAATTGCTTCCATTTATGCAGTAGACAGCACCCCAAATCCCACTCTGTTATTGTTACTGTTCCTGTCTATTTTCCTTTGGGAAATCGGCGGCCAAAACATTCCGGCCGATTGGGTTGACATCGCCCAAGATAGAGCTGTTCATGCCAAAACGTTTCCCATCCAATATGGACTCAAGACGGCTGGAATAATCATCTTTGGTAGTTTATCGCTGTCTATTCTCGTCACTCTAGGGTTTTTAACCAGCCTCCCCAATGCATTCAACTTATTTTGGTTGCTCATTGTGCTGCTTTCAAGTTTGGTGATATTGATGATGCCTGCTTACAAACTTTTTCGCTCAGGAAGTCATACTGCCGCTTTAGGACTTTTCAATAGTGCCTGCTACTATCCGCTTTGGATGTTGATCTTAACTGCCGCAAAAATCTACCTGGGCTGATCTCTGTCTAAGGAACTCCACGTTGAGAACTCCCGACCCTTAATACTCGCACTGTGAGTAAAAAATACCTCTGGCCGTGCATTATTCGACGATAGACGATAGATTGTGACAAGATGTCGAAAATGTATTATTATAGAGCATATCAAATGATGTTGAGGAAGCTTAGGATAATGATGCTAACCACAAAGCAATACAAGGCATGGTCGGTGGTTATCATGAGTACGTTGGCATTTACCGTGTGCTTCATGATCTGGATGATGTTTGCCGTGATTGGCATTCCAATCACGCAATCATTAGGTCTTAATGAAACGCAATTTGGACTATTGATCGCCATGCCAGTACTAACGGGCTCTTTAATCAGACTGCCACTGGGCATGTGGACAGATAGATTGGGCGGTCGGATTGTATTTTTTGTACTCATGGTTTCCACCATTCTACCCATATGGATGATTTCACTTGCAACTGAATTTTGGCAATTTCTGCTGATAGGACTGTTTGTTGGTATTGCCGGTGGATCATTTACGGTGGGGATTGCTTATTGCGCGCGCTGGTTTTCAAAAAATCAACAAGGTCTTGCGATGGGCATTTTTGGCGCGGGTAATACGGGTGCCGCACTCACTAAACTCATAGCTCCTAGCATTGTTGTTGCTTATGGTTGGAAGATGGTGCCGCAAATTTATGCAGTGTTGATGACGATCACTGCGATCTTATTCTGGTTTTTGACCTACTCTGATCCCAGTCATCGCGTAAGTAAAACAGTCACCATACGCGATCAACTTATAGCACTCAAAGATCCGGCTGTTTGGCGTTACAGCCAGTATTATTCCATTGTCTTTGGAGGCTACGTGGCATTGGCATTATGGATGACAAAATATTATATTGCAGAATATGGTTTTGACCTCAAGACCGCAGCATTAATGGCGGCAGCATTCAGTATCCCAGGAGGGATGCTTCGGGCGATTGGCGGACATTTATCAGATAAATTTGGTGCGCACACGGTCACTTGGTGGGTCATGTGGGTAGCTCTAGTATGTCTGTTTTTTTTATCGTACCCGCAGACGGAAATAATCATCCATACCATCAGTGGTCCTAAAACGTTTCATCTAGGGCTTGGTCCGATTTCGTTCACCATCATCATGTTCACCATGGGCATTGCTTTCGCAATGGGGAAAGCTTCAGTCTTTAAATATATCGCCGATGACTATCCGAATAATATTGGCGTAATCTCTGGTGTGGTTGGATTGGCGGGCGGTCTGGGTGGTTTCTTCATGCCCATTTTTTTCGGTGTGTTGGTTGACCTTACTGATATTCGGTCCTCTGCTTTTATGCTGATGTTCGGCGTGGTATGGGTTTCGCTTATGTGGATGTACTGGGCTGAAGTTCGCCCGATACATCAATCAAGAAAAAACAAAAACAAATCCTCTTACATGATGGAATAAAATTCTGAGCGAAGGATCGGCCGCTATCCTTACTCGAAATCTTTGATGAAAACCACTGTTTTATCGAAGAGTTGTAATCCCAGGAGCAACCTAGATTTGTTCAAGCATGTGCTCTATCAAAAAACGGGAATTGTAGTGATGAATTTAATCTACGGAATTTTGGAGAGAGATGAATGTTGGACCATGGGCCCAACCTACGCTTGCTACATTGCGTCTACATGACTTGTAATGAAATTTCTTTAAAACTTATGAACCTTTTGGTATACATGGTGGCCAGAGCTGGAATCGAACCAGCGACACAAGGATTTTCAGTCCTTTGCTCTACCGACTGAGCTATCTGGCCAAACAGCCGGTATTAGACTCCGAGAATCGTTTGGAGTCAAGAAGTTTTATATCCAGATGGTTTTTCTGAACCTTCTCCAAAGAAGAATTTGTCCATTTCATTGCGAAGATAGTCACGAGATTTGGGATCCATTAAACTGAGGCGGTATTCATTGATGAGCATTGTTTGATGAGTTATCCACATGCTCCAGCCTTCTTTTGAGATGTGATTAAAAATACGCTCGCCAAGAGGACCTGGGAAGGGGGGGGCATCCATTCCTTCGGCGTTATGATTGAGTTTCATACAAAAAATAGATCGTGACATGAGAACCTCGATGCGTAAATATGCGCAGTATAGCATGGGTTTATTAGGAAGGTGTGGGACCTTCGCGGGATACCGTTTCCGGTGAATTGGCTTCTCTTGTTTCTTTTTTTAATCTTTGAGCCAGCGCCTCACCAGAAGGGAGGGCCTTTTTGATTTTGAAGGAAACGAGAGACTTAGCGGGTTCTAATAAATACAGTTGTTTCAGGGCGACGATGGCTGGATACTGACGTAATGGTTTGGGGATAGACGCGAGGATGGTCTTCAAATGGATTGTCGATAGAACCAAAAGTTCCCAGCGCTTTTCAAGGGTGATGGCCTCTAAGATCAAGAGATGGTGAGAAGTTGGTGTTTGATCCAGTAATTTTTTAAAATCATATCGCGTGTTCACCAGTGATCCCAACTTCTTGTCTCTATTCAGTGAGTCAAGGAGGATCCCTCGATCTTCTATCTGAAGTAACTGATAGACCGAAGTGATATCTGATCGGGTACAAAGCCATCGAGGGAAATCATCAAACATGGCTCGACAGAGCTGTCTTTGATGTTCAACCGGGAGATACTGCAGCACCAACACCAAAGATACGCGTGAATCTATGAGAGGGATGATCCTCGTTTGAAGACGAGGAAACAGTCGGTTGATATCCGTCTGGGAGAGGGTTTTGAGGAAGTCTCTGAGATCGCTTGCTGTCGTCAATAGGTTCGGTAATAGGTCCACTATTGGCTCATCTAGAAGGAGAGCTTTTATGATATCTCGTCTATATAAGCACATTTCTAGAAGGGATTGGTGGTGCTTATTTTTGACATGCAACAACGAGATTCGTTCTGGCAACGTTTTCAAGGAGAGAGATTTTTGGATAACAGACTCTGCACGATTGAGGACTGCAAACAGGAGAGGTTCTCCCAAAGCATTTTTTTTCATCATTGCTTTTTCCAAATCATCGGGCGTCAAGAGAAGCAACATCGTCGTTAAGGTTTTCTGGCGCATGATGCGAATACATCTTTCCAACAGAGTGTACCCGGCTCTGTCATTTAGCCAGAGCATTTGAGTCATCAATTCTATTTCTTTGTCACTCTTGAACGATTGGGGATATTTGTCGAGATTAAAAAAGAGCTCCCAGTAGGATAGCTCTTCTGGAACTGTTATCACCGGAGATCTAAAAAACGTCAATCTATCTCGAACCCTTGTGTTGTAATGGTCTATCATCCCATCAAAGACATCACGGTACCGCATAGTAGGCCTTGCCTCTAAAACATCTACCATATAATCCCGGCCAAAGGGTGGATTAAAAATGACGTATCCGATGTCTCTTTCCAAAAAAGTCATTCGATTGAATTTTTTTCGAACCAAATTTTTTAGATCTTGTTCTGTTAATAGATGTGATCCAAAGCGCGCAGGATACGGGTAGTTTGGATTTCTTTGAGGATCTACATGTAGCATTCGGGGAGATAACCCATGCTCATGATAGGGGCTGATCGAGTTAGACGTGATGCAATGCTCAACTTGTATTGGCAAGTGATCCATGGGGGTGGTTTCTTTGAGCACTCGCCGAAGAAACAACTTGAGAGCATGTTGGGTGTGGTGATCAAAACAAATATCTACAGCTTGTGAGCAACGTGCTCCCCCTTGCGTTTTAAATTCAAAAAACCCGTTGCTGGGCAAGACGCATCCCATTCCCGCTGTGAACTCAGGGTGCGAGATGAAATCATCCGATGCACGGCCATTGGAAAAGAGCCTCAGGGGCAGGTTCGAGTCAATATATCTATAATCAATTTCAGACGCCGTATTTTTTATAAAGCTATGAATCACGGGGGGGGTGCCACCTTCTACATAAAGCACCATATTCAACAGCGGTGTGTCGAGTTTTAAATCATCACTCAAGAGGGCATTGATCTGATCTGCATGAGGGGTGAAATGGATCTGCTCACCGGGCAAATAAGCTTTTAGAAAAGTTAGGATAGATTTGTCTTCAATAGGTTTTTCTTCATAACCATCTGCAGCATTTTTAAAACCCAAATAAGTCTTTTCAGCTGTCGTCACTATCAAAAGTTGTGACATCGAGAGAACCTTTTCTCTATCTCGAATAGAGGCGGGTGAAGAGATCATTCGAACGGTACATCGCCCACGAACTGCAAACGAACTTAACAAAACATGGACGTTTGGCTCTAATTTTCTTAGCGCCATCTTCTCAATATCGCGAACAAGTAATGCTAATTCTTCAAAGGTTAAGGGTACTTTAGTGTAAAAAAAAACTCTGCGGTGGATAAGCGGGTGATGTCATTGAGGTGTGTTTCTTTCAATTGATAACGACCAGACTTGTTGAGGGTACAATAGTTCGCTCGGTGATCTGCTGCCACCAAATCAAATAAAAAGCCAAGGTGAGCTCTAAGCCTTATCAAATCCTCAAGCTCCCGAGAATAAAGGGATGGGAACGGCTCTAGCTCACCACAATTTTGATCGGATGCGGCGATCGCCACCAAATCTCTGATACGAATGGTTTGATTCATTTTGTCTTCAGCGCGCCTTTGACGCGATTCACGGGTCAATTGTTTGACTCTATCTAAAAACGGTCGGCCTAAATCTTCAAGGTGCATAGTATCTCCATCAATTGGGGCGCACAGTATAATTGCAAGAAAATACACAAGTATATCATAAATAAGACATCAGCAACAGTGGGCTCCACATGGGCGTATGAACCATGGCATATTGCAGAAATTTCTTCGAAAGGATAGAGTAGTAAGATTAGCCCATCATGGCTGATTGAATGAAACTATTGAAATGACTCAAGGAGGAATGATGAAAGATTCAAAATATTGCCGAATCACAGCTTGTTGCTGGGATTATCGCCATGAGCTTCTAGGGCTTATTTTATTGATTATTGCAACTTTCTTAACCATCATCACATGCAACACTTTTGGTATTATTGCCATGTTTTTGGTGGGTGGTGTCATGTGTTGTTATCGACAGTTTTGTTGCCATGCGCATCACCATGACAATCATTGCCATTCTATGGATCATTGTGGTGATAAGGATTCTACAGAAGGCAATGAAGCTAAGAAACCTGCGAATAAGTCTAAGAAATAGACCGTTAATGAACAACACTGCAACGGTTTCAGTGTTGTTCTAATTTAGGGGAGGTCATGATGAAAAGGGCTTTATTTGTAGTGCTGATCCTTTGTGCTTTTGGTAGTTATGCTGCAGCACCCCTGACGTTTCAAGTCAATGGCAGTAAGCCGCAGTTTGAAGTGACCTTGGCTTCAAATCCAACCACAGGTTATCAATGGACTGTGACGAGTTTTGACAAAAACCGCTTTAAACTTACGGGCAGTCATTATGTGGCTCCTAAGACTAGGCTCATAGGTCAGGGAGGGAAAATGACGTTTACTTTTGCCTTGATCAATGGAAAAAATTATCCCACAACGACCCAAATGCTCTTCAATTACTCACGACCTTGGGAGGCAAACAAAGGCTCACCCCAGCAAGTGACCCTGCAATTTCTTTCAAGATAAGATGAAAAAAGTGTCATTGTGTGTTAGACTGCGTATAATTTGTACTTGGGTTGTTTATAAAACCCATATCAAAATAGCATCTTGCGTCATGAGTTAGTTATGGTGAGGTGCATCCTCCCATTTGGGATTTTTCTAGCCATTCATTTGAGGTAACTCCATGACTTTTTTACCCCTCGGTTTATCAGAGCCGTTATTACGTGCCATTACAGAACTTGGGTATACCACGCCAACCCCTATTCAAACACAAGCCATCCCGATTGTTTTGAAGGGCCACGATCTTTTAGCGTCTGCAGAAACGGGGACTGGAAAAACGGCAGGTTTTGTTTTGCCCATTTTGCAACGCCTATCTCTGCAGCCCCGTGCGAAAGCAAACCACACCAAAGTGCTTATTCTTGCGCCTACTCGAGAATTAGCAGCACAAATTCATCAGAGCATTTTGGATTATGGCCAACATCTTTCGTTGCGTTCAACTGTCGTTTTTGGGGGGGTTAAGATTAACCCGCAAATGATAAAACTTCGTGCAGGGGTTGAATTGTTGGTGGCAACGCCAGGCAGATTGTTGGATTTATACTCACAACGCGCCATTCGTTTTGATGAGTTGACCACCTTAGTGCTTGATGAGGCTGATCGCATGCTCGATATGGGCTTTATTCATGACATCAAAAAAATCATGTCTTTGTTGCCTCATAAACGGCAAACCTTGTTGTTTTCAGCTACTTTTTCTAGTGACATCTGTCAATTGGCAAAGGCGTTCTTAAAAAATCCAGAAGAGATAAGCGTTGCCCCTCGTAATCGAGCGTCTGTTTTGGTGTCACAAAGGATACATCCCGTTGACAAAAGCCGAAAAACAGCACTTTTGAGTCATTTGATTCGAAAAGAAGCCTGGGATCAAGCTTTGATTTTTTCACGTACAAAGCACGGTGCCAATCAATTAGTCAAGCGCCTAGCGTTAGATGGTATTGATGCCATAGCGATTCATGGGAATAAAAGCCAATCGCAAAGAACCAAAGCTTTGGCGGACTTTAAAACAGGTCAAATTCGAATATTGGTTGCTACAGACATTGCGGCTCGTGGGCTTGATATTGTTGAATTGCCGATGGTTGTTAATTTTGATTTGCCAAACGTTGCTGAAGATTATGTACACCGGATAGGCCGAACAGGGCGTGCAGGATCGGTGGGGCATGCCATTTCGTTGGTCAGTGCAGATGAAATAAAACAATTACAGAGTATTGAAAAATTAATCAAGCAGCGCCTAGATCGTGTGGAAATCGATGACTTTTCTCCAGACCATGTGTTACCAACAGCCATCATTGCTGAGTCTATGTCAAAACGATCTTTTGGTGATAGGTCGCAAAACAAATCATTCACCCGATCAGGACACCCAGGAAGAACTTCTAGGCAGCCGGCCGATCAAAAAAGAGGTCAATCTAGGGCGAGATAAGGCGAGAATTGAGCTGAACCTCTGCAAGTGGTAACATCACTTCTTTTTATAACATAAAAAAGGTTTTTTGATGATGAAATATATCTTGTCCATCATGATGTTATTATCCTATTCATTCCATGTTGATGCCCATGATGCGTCATATTATTTGTCGCATCCAGAGGTATTACAACAGGCCATCACGTCGTGCCCGCAAAAACAACCTCGAGAATTAAGTTGCGAACAATTAAAACCTATTGCTGCTGAAGTAAATGATTTGGCTTATCAACTGAGAACAGATCCTCAAGGGTATGGGCAAAAGATATTGGCGTTGCAAGAACTTCTCGCAAAAGAAGAGGGTGAGGATAGCAAGGGCGTTCAATCTTCAGATACAAAGCAAGAGCTTCTGATACGATTGTCGATCGTTAAATGGTTGGAGTCGCCACAAGGCTAAAGATGCGAATATTGGTTAGTAATGATGATGGTGTTCATGCCCCAGGCCTACGAGAGTTGGTGAGGGAGTTGTCCACTGTGGCATCGATTGAGGTGATGGCGCCGGATAGAAATCGCAGTGGGGCAAGTAATTCATTGACTTTGTCTCGGCCTCTGACCGTGCGACACTTGGAAAATGGTCATCACAGTGTCGAAGGCACGCCTACAGATTGTGTGCATTTGGCATTGACAGGTTTTTTTGAAGAGATGGCTCATTTGGTGGTGTCTGGAATCAATGAAGGTGCCAATCTTGGCGACGACATTCTCTATTCTGGAACGGTTGCCGCCGCAATGGAGGGGCGCTACCTCGGGTTACCTGCCATTGCGGTTTCAATGGTGGGGCATCATATTCAACATTATGAGACTGCCGCTGTGATTGTTCGTCAGTTGGTTTTAAAATTAAGCACGCATCCCTTACCTTTAAAAACCATTTTGAATGTGAATGTTCCTGATCTGCCCTTGAATGAAATCAAAGGTCTTGAAGTCACCCGATTGGGAACTCGTCACAGTGCAGAGCCTATGGTGAAAGAGTTTGATCCTCGAGGTAGGCCCATCTATTGGGTGGGTCCGCCAGGTTCTGAAGCAGATGCTGGTCCAGGAACCGACTTTTATGCAGTCCGTCAGGGGTTTGTCTCTGTGACACCGCTAAATCTGGATATGACCCATTACAAGTTATTCGATCAGGTGTCTGGTTGGACGGATAGCATACAATGGGAGATGTGATGAGAGTTTTGGCTTATGGATGCTGTCTGTTCGTGGCCTTGTTTTTTCTTTCGGCTTGCGGGGAGCGCGAAGGGCTAGCACCGGTGGTTGAGTCCAATTGGTTGTCTGCTAACGCACATGCGGTAAAACACATCGTGGTTCGGGGGGAAACCCTTTATTCGATTGCTTTTAGATATGATAAAGATTATCGTCAATTGGCGATATTAAATCACTTAAACAGTCCTTATACTTTGCATGTCGGTCAACTGCTGCGATTGGATGTTGGGCGCTATCCGAGATCTCCCCGCCAGGATCAACAACGCCGGACGCCGAAACCTATGCCGCACCCACCCTCAAGATCTGAGGAGCCTATTCCTTACGCCAACACACGCTGGCTATGGCCTTTGCATGGGCACGTGGTCGCGAGCTATGCGCCAGCAGAGGGAAGAAAAGGGATAGATATTGCGGGTCGCCGTGGTGAGAAAATTTATGCCACAAGCTCCGGGGTGGTGGCATATGCCGGGACTGGGTTGTCAGGTTATGGGAATTTGATCATTGTCAAACATGATCTCCATTTTCTGACGGCATATGGTAATAATTCAAGAAATCTCGTGCAAGAGGGGCAAAGGGTTAAGGCGGGTCAGGCGATTGCTGAAATCGGATCCATTAATCGACACGTTTTAGGCGTTCATTTTGAAATTCGCAGAGATGGAAAACCAGTTAATCCTTTGAATTATTTGAAAAAGGGTTGACAATAGATCTGAGGCGCCATAGTATTTTTTGGAGACATCCTAAGCAATTTTTCGATACTGCAGGTGAGACGATGTGCCCAAATGACGAGCAACAGGACGATGCAGTACCTCCAGAAGAGAATTTGGCTTTGGATCTGTCTATCTTCACGGATGAAGATCCTGAAGAAAACGGCGTTCAGATAGCCGAGGTTTTGGAAACACCTTCCGCTGAACCTGCTTTTAATGATGAGCTTGTTTTTCCTTCCTATCAACAAGGAAAACACATCAATAAAATGTTGGATGCGACGCAAATTTATTTGAGTGAAATTGGATTTTCTCCTTTGTTGAGCGCTGCTGAGGAAGTTCATTACTCTACCCTTTCTTTGCAAGGAGATAAGAGCGCCCGCAAGAAAATGATCGAATCTAATTTACGCTTGGTGGTTAAAATATCCCGTCGATACTTAAACCGTGGATTGCCCCTGTTGGATTTGATTGAAGAAGGTAATATAGGTCTGATGAAATCCGTAGAAAAATTCGACCCAACCCGTGGCTTTCGTTTTTCGACTTACGCGACTTGGTGGATTCGACAAACGATCGAACGCGCCATTATGAATCAAACAAGAACCATTCGACTGCCTATCCATGTGGTGAAGGAACTCAACATATATCTTCGTGCAGCTCGCCAACTCACACAAAAATTAGACCATGAGCCTTCGATGGAAGAAATTGCTGAAATGGTTGATAAACCGCTTGAAGAGGTACAAAAACTATTGGGTTTAAATGACAAGGTAACCTCAGTGGATACCCCAATGGGTTATGATGAGAATAAGTCACTGTTGGATACCATCGCTGATGAAAACAGTGTGGATCCAGCCAAATTCTTAACCGATGAAAGTGTGCGGCTTCAATTGGAGTCCTTGTTGGAGGGATTAAATGAGAATCAACAACAAGTGATTGCAAGACGCTTTGGGTTAAGAGGCTTTGATAAATCAACGCTTGAAGAGGTAGGCAAAGACATCAACCTCACCCGTGAGCGCGTTCGTCAAATCCAAGTGGAGGCCCTGAAAGCCTTACGTTGTATTCTCGATCAATTAGGGTTAAAGCACGACGACTTGTTTTAAAAAAATAAATGAATGGGGTTCAAGATGGCAGGGCACAGCAAATGGGCAAATATTAAATTTCGTAAAGGGTTGCAAGACGCCAAGCGTGGGAAAATATTTACAAAATTGATTCGAGAAATTTCCGTATCCGCACGCATGGGCGGGGGTGATGAGGCGGCTAATCCCAGATTGCGCGATGCTGTCAGCAAAGCCCTGAAAGCGAATATGAAGCGCGACACCGTTGATAATGCCATTAAGCGAGGGGTTGGCGGTCTTGATGGTGCGCATATGATTGAAATGCGCTATGAAGGTTATGGCCCGGGAGGTATTGCTGTCATCGTTGATTGTCTCTCTGACAACAAAAATCGCACCGTATCTGAAGTAAGACATGCCTTCACCAAACATGGTGGCAATCTTGGAACCGATGGTTCGGTGGTTTACCTTTTTAATGAGCAAGGTGAAATTCTCTTGGCGCCAACGACTCAAACCGACCGAGCAATGGATGTTGCGATTGAAGCAGGTGCGAGTGATGTTGTGATGGATGATGAACACCTGGAGGTTATCACACCCCCTGTTGCATATCACGCCGTTTTAACAGCCTTAGAAGGGGCGAAATTTGAGGTGGAGCATTCACAATTGACCATGCGCGCTAAATTAACACTACCCATGGAAGTTGAATCCATAGATAGTCTCGAAAAATTAATCGATACCCTCGAGGATTTGGATGATGTTCAGGTGGTGCATACCAATGCTGAGTTCCCGAATGATGCTCCTGAATTGGATCCGTAATGACCGTTATTTTAGGGATAGATCCAGGCTCAAGGATTACAGGATATGGCATCATCAAAGAAAAAGGCCGACAATTACACTACATCGATAGTGGCTGTATACGGACATCCGATGGGGAATTAAGTCAGCGTTTGTTGCAAATATTCAATGGTGTTTGTCAGCTGATGGAGACCTATTCCCCTGAAGAAGTAGCTATCGAGCAAATCTTCATGCATCAGAACCCAAATTCAGCCTTAAAATTGGGCCACGCTCGAGGTGTGGCCATGGTTGCTTGCGCATCCCACCGTATCAAAGTGAATGAATACTCGGCACGTGAAGTGAAACAGGCCGTGTCTGGTTATGGTGCGGCCCTTAAGATCCAAGTGAACCAAATGGTTGTCAGTTTATTGAGGCTTTCGAGTTCACCCCAAAGTGACGCGGCAGATGCACTCGCTGTTGCGATTTGTCATAGTCACATGAGGCTTGGATTATTGGCAAGGAGACTCGTGGTATGATTGGTTGGTTGAAAGGGCAAGTGGTTGATAGACATCACCCCGGAAAACTCGTGGTTGATGTGAATGGTGTGGGTTACGATGTAGAGACATCCTTGCAGACTTTTTTTAATCTAGATGCAACAACCGGCGATGTGGGATTGCACATACACACCATTGTGCGCGAAGATGCCTTGTTGTTGTATGGGTTTTTAGATAAGCAAGAGCGCGCCTTGTTCAGAGCCTTGATCAAAGTCAACGGCGTGGGCCCCAAAATGGCCATCACCATCCTTTCAAGCATCAGCCCAGATGAATTCGTACAGTGTATTCATCAACAAAATACAACGTTACTTACGAAACTACCGGGTATAGGTAAAAAAACGGCAGAACGACTGGTCGTGTTGATGAAAGACAGCTTACAGCAATTACCCCCATCAAACATAACAGAAATCAAGCCTATCAAGGGTGCTTTGGAGCAAGATGAAGCCATCAAAGCCTTAGAATCTTTAGGCTATCGGCAACAAGAGGCCGAAAATGCCATTAAGAAAATTGATCCCGGTCAAAAAACCTGTGAACAATTGATAAGACAGGCATTACAAATGCTATCCAGATAGAGAAAAAATAACCTTCACCTTCAATCCCGTACCATCATTTGGCGACTCTAAAATCACTTTTGCATGATGCAAGCTCGCAATTTGCTGAACGATGGCAAGTCCAAGTCCACTGCCAGGGCTCTTGTTGCCTAAAACACGGAAAAACCGCTCAAACACTCGGGGCTGAAGCGCTGCTGGGATCCCAGGACCATCATCTCGTACCTCAAGGACTGCATGGTGATGCTCTTGATACACTTTAACCATCACATGACCCTGCTTGTCACAATATCTTATCGCATTGTCCACTAAATTGCGGATCAGAATACTTACGGCCGTAGAATTGCCGCTGAAAGTAGGGATTTTCTCCTCCGCATCAAATTCAAGTTCAATGTGTTTTTCTACTGCAAGTGGGGCCATCATCACCAAGAGTTCACGGGTGATTTTACAAAGATTGACATCGTCTTGATCCTGGTTTCCAGACGCTTCTGGTACCAAACGACTCATGGTCAATAATTGTTGTACGATATGAGTGCTCCGATTGACACTGGCGATCACCTTTTGTAAAGCTTTGTTCTTTTCCTCCAAATCAGGGGTATTGAGCGCGACCTGGGCTTGGGCCTTTAATGCGGCCAATGGGGTGCGTAACTCATGTGCAGCATCTGCTGCAAAACGTTTTTCACGAAGAAACCCTTCTTTTAATCTGAAAAATAGTTTGTTCAATTCATCCAAAAGTGGTTTGACCTCATCAGGAACGCTTTTGATGTTCACTGGCTCCAAATGGCTTGGGGCTCGGTTGGCAACTTCTTCCGCGACTCGCTCCAGGCTGTCTAATCCACGACCAATGATGATCCATATCAACAGGCCTGACAAAGGAAAGGTCAACAACATGATGTACAGATCATCTTGTGCAATACGATGGCCTAACTCATTTCTTGTGTCATATCTCTCAGCCAATACGGTGCGAACCCCGGCTTTGGCATTATACGATGTGAAAACACGCCATTCTTGGTCGCCTATCATTTTGTCACTGAAACCATCGGTCTCAGCGGTCAATGGAATTTTGGGAGCATTTGATGAGTGCAGGAGCAATTTGCCGCCATCCGACCAAACTTGAAAGTTAAACTTGTCTAAAAAATGCTCTTGAGGCTCTTCATTAAGGGGTGGCTGCATATAATAGTTTTCAACTGTATGCGGAATAGTGTCTAAGGTGTGTTGAATTTTGGTGAGCGGTCGTTGATGAAGATCATCTCCTAACAACGCCTGGTATGACAATCCAGAAATGGCCATCAAAGCGTCCAGATGATCCTGGATGTCTTTTTGGTCTAAATAATAGTTGCCGATAGCTGTCAGGGTAGTGGTGATGGTGATGGCCAGCAAAAGGTTGATCAGGAGAAATTTACGAATTGAGGATTTCATGAGATTCAAAGACTCTCATTTTTTTCAGCCATATATCCGACACCGCGAATGGTGCGGATAAAACCAGCATTGAGCTTCTTCCTTAAATTATGAATGTGAACTTCCAAGGCGTTACTGTCCACATCCTCATCCCAACCATAGATACTTTGCATTAATTGCTCGCGAGATAAGACTTGACCACTGTTTTCTAATAATTTTTGTAACAAAGCAAATTCACGGCGAGGAACGTTGATGACGATCTCATCCATCATGACGGAGTGTGCTGCTGGATCAAGGACGATGTTTCGATATTGAATGATGGTGTCTGCGCGACCTTGAGATCGCCTGATCAAAGCCCGAACTCGGGCACTGAGCTCATTCAAATCAAAGGGTTTGCTCATATAATCATCGGCGCCACTGTCTAAACCTTTGATCTTGCTCTCAACGGATTCACGCGCAGTTAAGATAATGACAGGTGTTGCATTGCCATCATGCCTTATGGATTGTAAAAGATGGATTCCAGATAGTTTAGGTAACCCAAGATCAAGAATGATGAGCTCAAAAGACTCTGTTCTGATGGCACTTCGGGCAGTTTCCCCGTCTTTTAACCAATCAACAACATAGCCAAACTGAGTGAGCCCAGCTTTGACTGCATCACCGAGTAACTCATCATCTTCAACCAATAGCAATCGCATATTCGCTCCTTCAATCGGTGGTCCGCAACATCGGAAACAAGTTTTTTAGGGCTATGGGTTAGTTTTGATAGGGCTCCCACCTGTTTGTTTGATGAGATCAACTTCTACGATGTGTTTGGTTAAGTAAATCGCTTGCAAGAAAACAAAAAGCAAGGTAAAGCCAGCCCCACCAAACAGTTTGAAATTAACCCAGAAATCAGTGTCATAGTGATAGGCAACATAAAGGTTTGCGGCCCCCATGATGACAAAAAACAATGCCCATGCCATATTTAAACGGCCCCATATTTTGGGTGGTAAGTTGACATTCCCTTCCATCATGGTCTGTATCAAAGGCTTTTTGGAAACAAAAGCTGATCCAAAAAAAACAAGAGCAGATAACCAATAAATCCCTGTGGGTTTGCATTTGATGAACCAGGGATTATGGAAGAACAATGTGGCCCCCCCTAAGATCAAAATAAGGCCCATGCTTATCAGGTGCATTTTTTCATAGCGTTGATGCATGAGTCGATAATAAATGACTTGCACCAATGACGAAATCATCGCAACACCCGTTGCGGGATAAATTCCCCAAAATTTATAACAAATAAAAAAAAGGAGGATCGGAAAAAAATCAAAAAGTAATTTCATCATTCTTTATCTTAAGAGAGTGGTAGTGTCAGTATAACACATGAATTTTAACCCAAAGCAATTTTTTGACCTGTTCGAAGCACATGCTCATTTAAGCCTGGGTTACGAAGGAGTAGCGTACTGACTTTCGTGTGATAACGAAGGGCGATAACGCTGAGCGTGTCCCCTGCTTTGATAAGGTAGGTGCCGCTGGGTTGACTTCTTTTCCAAAGGATCAGTTGAAGGCCTGGTTGTAATGGCGTTTTAGGGTTCAGATGATTCCATGTTTGAATGTCTCGTGCCGTAGCCCCATATTGTTTCTCCAAATCTTGCATAGACTCATGGTTCTGTACGATGTGGACTACTTTGTAGTGTGTTCCTGCCGACAGGGCTTGATGCTCTGAGGCATTTGGTTCTTGAGGTTTGGATGCAACGACGGTGTTTTTACTGCTTGGGATTAAGACGAACTGACCATTTTTAACAGCGTTTGTTTTAAGCTGATTCAGTTCTTTGATCAAGTTCACGGTGGTGTGATACTTTTGGGCAATCAAGACCAAATTATCGCCTACGGAAACTTTATGTCTGGTCCAGCTTACCCGTTCATCGATGGGGACATTGGCGAGATTTCGGTTGAAGTCATCTACTTTATCGGTCGGGATCAGTAATTTGTAGGGGCGATAGGGGGCTGTGGCCCATCGATTAAATCCTGGGTTTAGTTTGATGAGCTCACGGTAAGACATGCCAGCAAGCTTTGCGGCATGATTTAAATCAATTTGGCTACCAATGTTCACTTCCTCAAAATAGGGTGCATGGGGTATATCTGGGAGCTCTACTTTATAGCGCCCTGGGTTTTGAATGATTTCAGCCAATGCGAGTAATCGTGGGATATAGGCTTTGGTTTCCTCCGGGACGTTGAGAGACCAGAAGTGAACAGTACCTCCGGTTTGACCACTGTTTTTAATAATGCGAGCGAGGGTGCCTTCGCCTGAATCATAAGCCGCAAAAGCAAGGATCCAATTGCCATTGAAAAATTGGTGTAAATAAGCCAAATAATTAAGCGCTGCATTGGTGGAGGGTCCGATACTTCGTCTGCCATCATACCACCAGTCTTGTTTCAGGCCTAAATCGGTGCCCGTGCCTGGCATCAATTGCCAAAGCCCGGCGGCTCCCGCCCCAGAATAGGCAAAGGGGTCAAAGGAGCTTTCAATCATCGGAATCAAAGCGAGTTCACCAGGCAAATGACGTTTTTTGATTTCGGTTACAATGTGGTAAATATAAGGTTCAGATTGACGTGCTAATTTTTGAATATAACTGGGATGCGTTGCTATCCAGCGAATTTGGTTTTGGACTTCAGGTTGTGTGATTTCATGATTGAGTAAAAATTCTTGACGCAAAACATCCCAAACATTGGGAGCGGCATGTGCAAATGCTGGCCGTAAAAAAGCTAGGAAACCAGAGAGAATCAAAAAAATCAGTGACTTCAACTTCAAAGCACCTCATGCACTGTGTGCTCCACGTTATCTGAAAGTAGAGACCTATTTTAAATCATGTGATGCAGTCTACTAAAAAAAGAGTTCGTACGAAACCCTCAAAAATGATTCTTCATCTCACGTAACCATCTGAAGACAGCCAGAGAATCATCGGACGAGATTCCCTCTGCATGGGCATACGCCTGAATGTCTGGCTTGTCGGTGCGCATGAAAGGATTGATTTCTCTTTCAAGTGCTATGGTTGAAGGCAGGGAACAGGGCGTTGAATTGTTTTGAAGATGCTGTAAATAAGAACTGATGGTGTTGTTATTGGGTTCAACGTGAGCTGCAAATGTTAAGTTTTGTTGTGTGTATTCATGACCACAAAAGACTTTGGTGTCTTTTGGCAAGTGCTTTAATAAGTGGATTGATTGATGTAGGGCCTCCATGGTGCCATCAAAGACGCGCCCACAGCCTGCTGAAAACAAAGTATCTCCACAAAAAAGAATTCCTGCTGTAGGTTCTTGATAGCAAATATGGGTGCTCGTGTGGCCTGGTGTGTTTAATATGCGAAAGGCAAGCGCATCGATGTGTATGATCTCCTCATCATGGACCACGTGATTCACTTGAGGTAGTCGAGTATCTTTTGGTCCATAAACGGTTGTATCGGGGTATGTTTGTAACAAGTCCAAAACCCCACCGGCATGATCGGCGTGATGGTGGGTTAACAAAATGTTTGACAGTTTTAGCTCGTTGTTTTTTAAATAATTTAAAACAGGTAGCGCGTCTCCTGGATCGATAGCGCATAGGGTGTGTTTGCTTTCATTGATGATAACCCAAATATAATTATCAACATATGCCGGGAGTGGAATGATGATCATAGGACTCCAAGAGGTAGAATGAATGGAAGAGTGGTCGTAAAGACTCACAGATGAGCTTTAATTCCTCAAACAAGACAAAAGGTGGATTGATGATCCAAAGGCCACAGCCTTTGGTATTTTTGCCTGTTTGTGCTTTTTGGTACAATTCTAGACGAAGATTGTTTTTGGCACCGCAGGCCTGCAAACCAACGAGTAATTGTCGGTGCCATTTGTCATCAACCAATGGATACCAAATACAATAAACGCCGGTGGTAAATCGAAGGTAGGCCTTTTTGAGTGCGGTTGGGATCTCACGATACTCTGTTTTAATTTCATAGGAGGGATCTATTAAAATCAATCCGCGTCGTTCAATAGGGGGTAATAGAGCGTTCAATTGGGCTAATCCATCACCCTGATGGCAGGTTACCCTGAGGTTTTGATGTGCCAAGGTTTTCAAATGCTGATATTCGCCAGGGTGTCTTTCCGAAAAAAACAGACGGTCTATGGGGCGAAGCGCATGGATGGCCAGAGAGGGTGAGCCAGGATAGTAGCGTAATTTGTCTTGATGATTACAAAGGGATAGGGTCTTAAAATAGAGAGAAAACACCTCAGGCAGCTTGGCTCTATGTTCCCAAAGGCGTTTAATACCAAGCTCTGCTTCACCTGTTGTTAAGGCTTGTGGATCCTCTAAATCATAGATCCCTCTTCCGGCATGCGTTTCAATATAGACCATGGGTTTGTCTTTCAGAAGCATATAATTCAGGATGCGGGTTATGGTGAGATGCTTGATGAGATCGGCGAGCCCCCCTGCATGATAACCGTGTTGATAACTGAGCATTGAACACTTGTCTGTAGGATTTAGGATGATTTCAGTTTGACATTCTCTTTGGTGTTTTGGAAGCATCTTGTTTAGGATGAACTATACTTGGATTAACGGCCATACGGGAGATAGCAATGAGCCTGCATAAAAACTATGAAAACCAACGGTCAATCTATGATTTTAATGATAAGGAAACCCCGGAAGAATTGAATCATAAACGGCATGTGAGAAGAGAACTAGAGGCGCGTTTAGAACGCAAACGTCTGAAGGCTGAATTAGAGGACGAGATCAACGGCGAGTTTGATTGGGGTGATTTGGATCCATAGTCAAGCCCTGTGCAATGAGTGTGTTCTGCAATAATGCGCATCGAGTCATGGGTCCAATGCCGCCTGGAACGGGTGTTATCCATGCAACTTTCTCACATGCTTTTTGAAAATTCACATCACCATGGAGTGCGCCATCGTTTCCGCGATGCATGCCGACATCGATGATGATTTGTCCTTCATGCAACCAATCGGCCTTCACCACATCATAAGAACCCGTTGCAACCACGACTAAGTTGGCCAATCGGATATGCTGCTCTAGCGATTGGGTGGCTGAGTGGCAAATGGTTACAGTCGCCTTGGCAAGCAGGAGCTCAAGGGCCATGGGGCGGCCAACAATGTTGGATGCTCCTACCACTACGGCATGCTTTCCCTTGAGCGGTATTTTGTAATGTTCTAAGAGCTGTATAATTCCAAAAGGTGTGCAAGGTCTGAGCATCGGATTGCCCTGGGCGAGTCGACCTAAGTTATAAGGGTGGAAACCATCCACGTCTTTATATGGGGCGATCCTCTCGAGGATCTCCTTGGTGTTGATGTGCTTAGGTAGCGGCAATTGGACCAGGATGCCATCTACTGTGGCATCTTCATTGAGCTTATCAATGAGGGCTGTCAGGTTTTTTTCAGATGAGTCTTCTGGCAAATCATAAGCTAATGAATGAAAGCCAACTTCAGTGCAATCGGCGCGTTTGTGGTGAACATAAATCTTGGAGGCTTTGTCCATGCCCACCAAAATGACGGCAAGCCCCGGCGCACGATGTCCTTGCTGCACTCGCTGAGACACGAGGCGTTGAATCTTTTTTTTGATGTTGCTTGCAACAAGTTTCCCGTTAATAATAGATGCAGTCATGGTCGTGCTCGTCATTTGAGATGATGAATCATACAATGCAATGTGGTATAAACGCGAATGAGGATATCATTAGCGATGTAAGGGCACAGGGAGATACATGTCGTGCTGAAATTGTTCAAATCTAAGTCTCTGGCCATTCTTGGGATAGATATTAGCACCACTTCTGTGAAAATTTTGCAACTGTCTAAAAATGGTGATCGGTATTGCGTCGAGGGATATGGTCGGGCTTCATTACCTGAAAATGCCATGGATGGTTATCTGGTCAAAGACAGTGAAGCTGTTGCGGATTGTATTAAAAACATCATCAAAACGACTGGTTTGACGTGTAAACAAGTGGCTATCGCTGTTCCTGAATCATCGGCCATCAGTAAAGTCATTCAGCTGAACGAGGGTCTCAACGATGCTGAGATAGAAGAGTTGGTGGTGATGGATGCTGATAAATATATTCCTTATCCTATTGATGAAGTCAATATGGACTTCTGCCCCATGGGCACTTCTTTGAAAAATTCTGCGATGCAAGATGTTTTGATCGTGGCATCGCGTGCTGAAAATGTCAGTAACCGTGTGGGTGTGATTCAACTCGCAGGCCTTGAAGCGGTCATTGTGGATGTGGAATCCTACGCGGTAGAACGCGCCGCCCAACTCCTAAAGCCCAGTTTACCCGCCAATGGCGACAAGAAAAACATTGCCATCATCGATATGGGATCTACTTATACGCATATTTTTGTGTTACATGACATGAAAATCATTTTTTCACGCGAAGAACAGTTTGGCAGCAAGCAATTATTAGATGAGATCATGCAACATTATGGCTTGTCTTGGGCCGAGGCGCTCGCACTGATTGAGCATGGACCATTGCCGGAAGATTATGAAAAAGTCGTCTTGCAACCCTTCAAGGAGCTCATTTTGTTGCAAGTGAAACGTGCCTTGCAATTCTTCTTTTCGAACAGCCATCACACCTTTGTCGATCATATTATTTTTGCAGGAGGGGTTGCCAAATTGTCAGATATTACGCAATTATTGCGAGAGCATATCAATGTCCCTACAACGACGCCTTCTTTCTTCGAGGAGATGAGTGTTGTCACTTCGGTTGACCGAGACGCGTTAAGAGAAGATTCTCCAATGCTTATGCTCTTGTGCGGATTAGCCCTTAGGCAGATAGAGTGATCTTATGACAGAGATTAATCTACTTCCTTGGCGTGAGAAAAAGCGTGAGTTTGAAAAAAAACAATTCGTTATCTATCTTATGGTAGGACTGGTCGGTGCGGCGCTTGTGGTCTTTGTGATAAACTTTTACGCCACGCATTTGGTAGCGCTACAAACGGAACGTAATCAGCGATTGACCTCCGAAATCACGGTCATGGATCATCAAATTTTAGAGATTAAAAATCTTAAAAAATTTCGCCAAGCCCTGGTTGCTAGGATGAACATCATTCAAAACCTTCAAGCCACACGCACCTTAACGGTCCATCTGATGGATGAAGTGATTAAAATAATACCAGAAGGCGTCTTTTTATCCGAGATAGGGCGGGTTGGTGATAAAGTAACTATTTTGGGATTTTCTGAATCAAACACCAATATCTCACAGTTGATGCGCAGCATTCAAAGCAGTATTTGGATAGAAGATCCTGAACTCACTGAGATCAAGAAATCAACAGACGTGAAAGAAGTCGATGAAAATGAATTCAAATTGAGCTTTGTTCTAAAATCAAGAACCCAATTAGGAGCAAAGATATGATGAGTTTTAATGTTCGTGACTTAACCCTTGATAATATAGGGCAGTTGCCTAGCATCATCAAGTTAAGTTTGGTCACTTTCTTGTCTTTTCTCGTCATCGTTGTGGGTTATTGGCTGCTCGTTCAAGATAATTTGAATCAGTATCAATCTTTACAGGCCGTCGAAGTCACCTTGAGGCATGACTTTGAAGCGAAACAACAACAAGCCGCTAATTTGCAAGCTTATCGTGTTCAAATGAGCCTTATGGAAGATCGTTTTGGGACTATGTTGAAACAGTTACCTACGCAAAATGAAATGCCGGGTTTGTTAGAGGATATTTCAAAAACAGGGATTGCCAGTGGTTTGACTTTCGAGTTATTTGCGCCCCAGCCAGAAGTGATACATGATTTTTATATTGAAGTGCCTATTAAAATCAGGGTGATGGGAAATTATCATGAATTTGCTGTGTTTTTAAGTCGTGTGGCTATGATGAGCCGGATTGTGACCTTACATGACTTATCGATAAGGATTGCATCAGAAGGAACGGATAAGAAAACGCATATGAATGGAGATCAATTGAGTATGGACATTACTGCTAAAATTTATAGATATCGTACCAAATGAAAACCATGATTTGGCTCAAGGGATGTCTACCTCTCTTCTTTTTATCTTCGTTGATAGGCTGTAGCGCATCAGATGATACCGATCTCGATCACTATATTTTGATGGTCAAAGCAAGATCTGCAAATCCTATCGAACCTATCCCTGAGTTGAAGCCTCTTCCAACCTTTTTATATCCCGAAGCGGACATTCGGCGTAGCCCCTTCAAACCACGGACTGTCACCACCAAAGCAGACACCTTCGTACCGAATATTAAGCGTCAAAAACAGCCCCTGGAATCTTTTCCATTGGACGCTCTCAAATTTGTGGGTATATTAGAACAGGGATCTACCCTATGGGCACTGATCAAAGAACCTGGCGGATTGGTGACTCGTGCAAGAACCGGGGACTACATGGGCCAAAATTATGGTCAAATCATCAAGATCACTGAGAAAATCATTCATGTGGACGAGGCTGTGCGAGTGGGTGGAAAATGGGAAAAAAAATCAATTGTTGTGAATTTGAGTGTTCCAGATTAGGAGTAACCCTGTGCAAAGTATCACCTTTCAGAAAACGATCATGCTCTGCCTTTTGCTTGCCCTGTGGGTTACCGGGGTATGTGCAAAAGATAATGTGTTGATTGGGGTCAAAGTGATGCCCATGCCGGACAATCGGGTGCGGATTGATTTTCAATTCGAGAATCCCATGGATCAATTACCTGCAAGTTTTATCACAGAAGAGCCTCCGCGATTAGTTCTTGATTTTATCAATAGCAGCGCTCATTTAAATGAGGCGATGATGTCCCAACAAATAAAAGTGGGTGCATTGACTGAATATAAAGTGGTCGCTATCGGTCATCGAGTTCGAGCAATGCTGTCACTCACGGGGAGTGTGACCTATATGGGCGACGCCACCCGCAATGTGTATACGCTCATTATCAGTGGGAAAGGGGAGCAATTGATCCCGAGAAACAAAGAGCTTTTTGTGACTCACCGGGATGTTCACGCACGTTTTGGTATCACCGGTATTCAGTTTCGTGGCGCTTCGAAGCAAGGCGGGCGGCTCATTATTGATGTGACTGATCCAGGGATCCCGACGGATGTGGTGCAAACGGGTAAGAATATCGTGGTTAATTTCATGAGTACGCGCATCCCTGAAAACCTGATGAAGCGTTATGATGTGGAGGATTTTCAGAGCCCAACCCAATTCATCACTGCCGTTCAAGAGGGGAAATCTACCCGCATCACTTTACAAAACAAGGGAGATTATGGGCATTTCGCGTATCAAGTGAATCGGCAATTCATTATCGACGTGTTCCCTTTGTCGGCCGAGGAATTACAGGCAGCTAAATTGAAAAAGAAGGTTTTTCTTGGCAAGCGTATCTCACTGAACTTTCAGGATATTCAGGTGCGTGCGGTGTTGCAATTGCTGGCTGATTTTACTGGGGTTAACCTTGTGGTGAGTGATACGGTGCTAGGGAACATCACCTTGCGTCTCAATAATGTGCCATGGGATCAAGCGTTGGATATCATCTTAACGACGCAAGGTTTGGGAAAACGACAAATGGGTAATGTTATCCTTATCGATAAAGCCTCAGCCTTCGTTACGCGTGAAACAGAAGATTTGAAAGAACAACTGGCCCAACGAAAGTTAGCGCCATTGCGATCTGAATTGCTGCAAATCAACTATGCGAAAGCCGCAGATATAGCCGTTATGCTGAAGGACCGAACCAATTCACTGCTATCGGAACGCGGTTCGTTGAGTGTTGATGTTCGAACAAACACCATTTGGTTGCAAGACACAGGGTCACAAATTGAGATCATCAGAACGTTGGTCAGTCAACTTGATGTGCCTGTGAGGCAAGTCGTCATTGAAGCCCGTATCGTCGACGTGTCGAAAAAGTGTGAACTAGATCTTGGGATTGCTTGGGGTGTTTCAAAACCAACTCATTTGAGCGGAACGCTTGCGGGCGCAAACCAAATGGCTCAAGGAATTCCACCAGCCCTCGTAACCCCTTTGACGCAACGTCTCAATTTGGATTTGCCAGCGACCCCTACGTTCGGAGCGCAAGCGGCATCTGTGGGTCTTGCAGTGGCCAAATTAGGCGATGGGTTTTTATTGGATTTGGAGTTATCGGCACTTGAAAGCGTTGGCAATGCAGAAATCATCGCAAGCCCACGATTGATGACCACCAATCAGCAGCCCGCGGTGATTTCATCTGGCGAAGATATTCCTTATCAGCAGTCTACCTCTAGTGGTGCTACGGCGGTTGCTTTTAAACAAGCCGTGTTAAGTTTGAAAGTGACACCACAAATTACCCCTGATAATAAATTATTGATGGATTTGTATATCACACAAGATGCCGACTCAGGTGACCGTGTGAATGGTGTGCCTATCATTCTGACCAAATCTATTCAAACGAATGTGTTGGTCAATAATGGCCAGACCATCGTCTTAGGAGGCATCTACAAAGCGGATAAGAGCAACACCATCATTCGCATTCCCTTTTTAGGTTCTCTGCCTTTTGTTGGTCATTTGTTCAGCAGCACCTCTGTAAAATCTGATAACGAGGAGTTGCTTATTTTCATCACCCCAAGAATCATCACCAGTAATTTGTCTATCACGGCCATTGAAGGGATGAGACAACGTCCTCCAGCGAACGTGGCGTTAGATAAATTTGGGAAACAGGTAGTGATTCCACCACAATATTTAGGAGAGAAGTAGAATTAATAAACCGATGGGCCAGTAACATGCTATACTCTGTATGCGAGCGTGAGCAAGTTGGCAATCAGAGCAAAATCAAGTAAATTCAAGATCTTTATGAAAGAGGATTGTGATTAAAAATGAGTATCGTTAAAGTACGTAATATATTCCTAATAGGTCCTATGGGTGCTGGTAAAAGTACCATTGGACGTACTTTGGCAAAGGAGTTGAAACTTGAGTTCTTCGACTCAGATGAGGTGATTGAAGAGCGTACGGGTGCTGATATTTCATGGATTTTCGATGTAGAAGGGGAAGAGGGTTTTCGGCGTCGGGAACAAAAAGTGATTGATGAGCTTACCCAGAAAACCAATATTGTTTTGGCGACAGGGGGCGGCGTTGTGATGACCCCTGAAAATCGAAATGCTCTTGCTGGTCGTGGTGTGGTGATTTATCTTAAAACTTCTTTACAGCAGCAATTTGAGCGGACCAAGCGAGATACCAAACGCCCTTTGTTACAAACCAATGATCTTGAGGGCCGTTTGGAGTCTCTGCGGGGTGAGCGTGAGCCGTATTATGAAGAAATGGCTGATGTGAGCTTTGAAACGGATAAATTAACAGTGAAAGCTGTGGCTAACAACATTATCAAATATATTTATGGCGAATCCTAAGAGCTACGAAGAAGTCAATCTGTCCTGTGCATCGCATGATTATCCGATTTATATTGGTGTTGATCTCTTATCAAATGTCGATTTGTTAAAGCGTCATATCTCCTCGGGAAAGGTGTTGATAGTGACCAACGACCTCGTCGCTCCTCTTTATTTAGAAAGCGTTCAAAAAGCGTTTGCACCACATCTTAGGGATACCGTGATCATTCCCGATGGGGAAGTTTATAAAAATCAAACCACTTTAATGATGATTTATGATGCTTTGGTGAACCATGGACATCATCGAGATACTACTCTTGTGGCACTTGGAGGAGGGGTGGTTGGAGATATCACCGGATTTGCTGCCGCAACTTTTCAGCGGGGCGTACGATTTTTGCAGCTTCCGACCACACTCCTGGCTCAGGTTGACGCCTCCATTGGGGGAAAAACGGCCATCAATCACCCCAAAGGTAAAAACATGATCGGTAGTTTTCATCAACCGCAGGCTGTGATCATCTCTTTGAACACTTTGACCACTTTGCCTGAACGCGAATTTCGGGCAGGAATCGGGGAAATCATCAAATATGCTTTGTTGGTCGGGGGCGATTTTTTTAATTTAGTCCGCAAAGAATTAGCCGTCGGGTTGTCTGCATCATCTAGTCAACTGCCCTCGATGATTGCTGAGTGCTGTCGAATCAAAGCGGGCTTTGTTCAGGAAGATGAGCGTGACCAAGGGCTGAGAGCTTTACTCAATTTAGGGCACACGTTTGCTCATGCCCTAGAAGCCATCACAAATTATCAACGATGGTTGCATGGGGAAGCCGTGGGTATGGGGCTCTATTGTGCGGCGAAGTTATCTTACCAATTGGGGTTTCTTGAACTATCCGATCTGATGCTTACCGATGCCTTGTTAGAATGCGCACATCTGCCTCGAAGGATTCCCAAGGATATTGACCGAGTTGGGTTAAAGACGCTCATGTTGGGTGATAAGAAGGTGGCTAACGAGAAGCTACGGTTTGTGTTGATGCGAAGTGTGGGTGATTGTTTTCTTGATGATCACGTCTCTCTGGATGATTTGGATCATTTATTACTGACCGCCGTTGAAGGAGATGAGAGATGAACCGCGGATTTATAAGTGCTGTACCCGAACAAAAATCTGCAGATTCTGTGATGATTAAGCCCGCAGCATGGCTTAACAAAATTGATTTTGTAAAGCAGCTTATTTTGAGCAACAATATTTTGATCTCTTTTTTAAGTGAGGAGGGGAGTGGGAAGACGACCTTTGCTCATATGTTACAAGCTGATCTAGATCTGCCTCCAGCCATTCAATCATTTCTGATGTCTGCAAGTCCTAAGGTCACTCGGGTTCAGTTATTGAATGAGCTTGGGCTTCTGATTGACAGCAGTTCAAAGTCATCAATGGCTGAGTTAGTGGCTCATAACAATGATCTAAAAACGCACTTATTGGTCGTTATTGATGACGCACATTTTCTACCCGCCTCTTTGATTGGGGAACTTCTCCAAGCTTTGCATGCTCAAACGGAGGCGGTATTTTTCCATGTGTGTTTGATGGGTGATGTGTCATTAGCGCCTTGTCTTAATCAATTGGCTAATGGCAGTTATGTCGACATGATTCATAACATTGAGTTAGGGCTCTTGACTGAGAATGAGACGAAGACTTATGTCATGCAGA
This sequence comes from Legionellales bacterium, assembly GCA_026399195.1. Classification (GTDB taxonomy): domain Bacteria; phylum Pseudomonadota; class Gammaproteobacteria; order Legionellales; family Legionellaceae; genus JAPLRK01. The sequence goes on along the minus strand of JAPLRK010000070.1, from coordinate 56,463 downwards.
ATATGATGCCAGCACCGGGCGCTGAGAAAATGATCACAGATGAGCGGATGGCGCAATTTTACCAACTGACCGAGGGAAAGTTATCAAGAATCAACTGCCTCATGACCCCATTCTTCAGCCACAAGCCGCAACCCGTATCTCATCATTTGAGATGGCTTCTTCATGGGGGTATCGCTGCGAGCGTTGTCCTTGCAGCGACTGTCGGAGCTTATGTTTGGTTAACCCTGGGCTTGCAAGCGCCTCCGCCACAAATTGAGATTCTGGCTTCAGCAGATCCAATAGATGAACCTCTGAACGTTGACTTAAGGAGTGTCGTTTTACCTTTTGATGAAGCTGTCGTGCGACAAGCCATTGAAGCCACTTCGATGCGTCGATTAGAGATGACAAAAAATGGCGATGATCTGCAGACAGCCATTCTTCCTGAGGTCGTGGTAGATAAAGTGGTTGTTGCCCCTAAGGTGATCTCGGCGAATAGTCAAGGTCTGGTCACGAAGCCCAAAAAACAAGCCATTTTAGTTCGAAAGGTGGCTGTCATTCCTGTGTTGGCAAAAACAACGGCTTTGGAAAGGCACTACACGATTCAAATCATGGCCGGTCATAATAAGCGCCAGTTGATTTCCTTTGCCAAAGCACATCATCTAGAATCGACTTCGCAAATTCGGCAAATGCAGCGTGCAGGATTACAATGGTATGTTTTAACCATCGGTGAATATGCAGCACATGATCCGGCAAAGCGTGCGGTTTCTCAATTACCGAAAGACATTGCGCAGTTTAGACCATGGGTACGTTCCATGGCTGATTTTTCTGCTGGCTGATCAGATCTGGAGTGTGGACAAATTCCAGTTAGACCGAGTGCGCTCTGGGTCTTTCCTCAGTGGCACTCAGGTAGGCTTCAAATTCTTCATTCTTAGGCCATGTCTGCAGTACATCAGGTTTTGAAAGGAATGTGGCGCGAGTTTTAATTTTTGCGCCTCTTCAAACACATGAGGTTTTCTGCTAATCTTTGAGCTGAAGGTAAAAACCGTCATGGGAGAAAAAAATGTACAAAAAGGTTCTGTTTGCAACTGATTTTGACGAGGTGGGGATCAGTGCAGCACATAAAGCGAAAAAAATTTCTGATGAGAACAAAGCTGAATTGATTTTGGTTCATGTCGTTGAACCCATTCCTGCTTATGCTTATCCGGGTTTTGCAGGCTTCGCTGAGGTTGAAGTGTCTATTCGTGAGCAAGCTGAGAAGGAGCTTAATACGCTTGCTGAACGTTTGGGTGTTGATCAAAAACATCGGTTGCTTGAGTTTGGTTCTACTAAGAATGAAGTCTTACGAGTTGCTCAAGAACACAAGGTTGATTTGATTGTGACCGGAAGTCATGGCAAACATGGATTGGCGTTATTGTTGGGCTCAACGGCCAATGCTATTTTACATGGCGCTGAGTGCGATGTCCTGATTGTGCGATCTTCTGTCGCTTAACATCTGCAGCAGCAGACTGGTTTTTAAGAGGACAAAGCTTGACTCTGTCCTTTTTGTTTATTTTTAAGTTGTTGGGTTCATGAAATTACTACGTGGGTTTCGTTGTTTCTCCGAGTTAAGTGCAGGCTCCGCTGTGACCATTGGTAATTTTGATGGCGTTCATCGCGGACACCAAGCGCTGCTTAAAACACTGTGTCAACAAGCAGATATGAGACAATTATCCGTGGTGGTCATGCTCTTTGAACCTCAGCCTGGGGAGTATTTTTCAGCGAATCAGGCGCCCGCCAGGCTTTCTAGTTTTCGTGAAAAGATGGATGCTCTTGCTCAATGTGGTGTAGATTATGTGTATTGCCTTAAATTTGAACATTATTTAGCGTGCATGGAGGCCCGTCATTTTGCAGAGCAAATTATTTTTTCATCGCTTAAAGCAAAGTATGTGTTGATTGGAGAGGATTTCCGTTTTGGACGGGGTCGCGAGGGTGATGCTGAGTTGCTGCAACAGATAGGGGCATTGCATTCGAGTGTTGTTGCGTGTTTCCATGATTTTTATATCGATGCAGAACGGGTCAGCTCAACTAAGATACGTCTTGCCCTACAGCATGATTTGGCAATGGCCGCGGCATTTTTAGGTCGTCCATACAGCATGTGTGGACGTGTCGTTCATGGTGATGGGCGCGGTCGGCAATGGGGTGTTCCCACAGCAAATATATCGCTTCATCGATCAACGTTACCCATGAGCGGTGTTTATTGCGTTCTTGTAGAGAGTAAAGGCAAGCCGCCACTTTACGGCGTCGCTAATCTGGGGTGTCGTCCAACGGTTGATGGGCGTCGGAATGTGCTTGAAATACACCTTTTTGACTGGAATAAGTCGCTGTATGGCGACATGCTGCACGTGACTTTTTTACACAAGCTGCGCAAAGAAGAGAAGTTTCCTACCATCGACGACTTGATTGCACAAATACACGCTGATTTGAACAGCGCAAAACAATGGTTTCATCACAGAGAAATGAGTTATGACTGACTATAAAGACACTTTGAATTTACCGAGCACCTCTTTCCCAATGAAAGCGAGCTTAGCTCAAAGAGAGCCTAAGATGCTAAGTGATTGGACGGAGCATCGGCTTTATGACGCCATTCGCGCGTCGCGCGTGGGATGTCCGAAATTTGTTTTGCACGATGGTCCGCCCTATGCCAATGGTCATCTTCATTGTGGTCATGCCCTAAATAAAATTTTGAAAGACATCATCATCAAATCAAAAACAATGAGTGGGTATGATGCTCCATTCGTTCCAGGGTGGGATTGCCATGGTTTACCGGTTGAGCTCAATGTGGAAAAGAAATTAGGCAAGGTCGGTGTCAAAATTAGTCCAACTGATTTCCGAAAGGCTTGCAGAGCGTATGCCGCAAGTCAAATTGATATTCAGAGAGAAGAATTTCAGCGCTTAGGCGTTTTTGGGGATTGGCAAAAGCCTTATATCACCATGAATTATGTTTATGAGGCAAACATCGTCAGAGCTTTGGGTAAAATTATTGATAATGGACATTTGCATCAAGGATTTAAACCTGTTCATTGGTGTATCGATTGTGGCTCGTCACTTGCTGAGGCTGAAGTGGATTATGAGGATAAAACGTCAATCTCTATCGATGTGGCTTTTCTTGCAGTGAACCCTCTCGAAATCTTATCTAAGGTAGCCGTTGATTTGCCTATCAAGCCAGTCGTGGTCCCTATTTGGACGACCACGCCTTGGACACTTCCCGCCAATGAGGGCGTTTGTTTGCATCCTCGCATGTCCTATACCCTTGTGGATGCCGAGGATTGCTATTTCGTAGTAGCTACAGATCTCATGACTTCTGTGATGGCCCGTTACAAACGAGCCCATGTCAGAGCGTGTGGCCAAGTGCAGGGCCAAGCATTTGAAAAGATCCTATTGCAACATCCCTTTGAAGACAGGGCCGTGCCCATTGTTCTTGGAGAGCATGTGACGACTGATTCAGGAACAGGATGTGTGCATACAGCGCCTGCCCATGGTCCTGATGATTACCAAGTGGGGCTGCATTATGGGTTGCCTTTGATAAATCCTGTGTTAGCTAATGGTTGTTATGCTGCTGATGTCCCATTGTTTGCAGGACTTTCGGTTTTGAAGGTGGGGGATAACATTTTGGAGGTGCTTCGTCAGCATCAGACGTTGTTACACTCAGAGTTGGTAGAACATAGTTACCCACATTGTTGGCGACATAAAACCCCTGTGATTTTTCGTGCAACCCCACAATGGTTTATTTCGATGGATAAAAAAGGGTTGCGAAGTGCATTGATGAAGGCTATCGATCAAGTGAATTGGGTGCCTGATTGGGGGAAAGCACGGATCCTCTCCATGGTTGAGAATCGCGCCGATTGGTGTGTTTCGCGCCAAAGAGCTTGGGGGACGCCGATGCCTTTGTTCATTCATAAAAAAACGCGTGAACTTCATCCCAAAACCCATGAATTCATTGAAACGGTTGCCTTGAAAATTGAACAATCTGGAATTGATGCCTGGTTTGATCTGGAGGCCTGTGACTTGTTGGGAGAAGATGCTTGTGACTATGATAAATCAAGCGACACACTGGATGTCTGGTTTGATTCAGGCGTTTCACATGCCTGCGTATTGAAACAAAATAAGTCTTTGAGCGCCCCTGCGGATGTGTATTTTGAAGGTTCGGACCAACATCGGGGTTGGTTTAACTCATCCTTAACAACGGCTGTGGCGATCGACGGCATCCCACCTTACCGAACCGTCTTGACGCATGGGTATACGGTGGATGCAGAGGGTAAAAAGCTTTCTAAGTCAAAAGGTAATTATGTAGAGCTCTCTCAGTTGATACAACTTCATGGCGCAGACATTTTACGCCTATGGGTGGCATCTACTGACTATCGGAATGAAGTTTCTATCTCGGATGAAATCATCAAGCGTAATGCGGATGCTTATCGACGCATACGAAATACGGCACGATTTTTACTGTCGAATTTGTTTGATTTTGATCCTCAACAACATGAAGTCTTGAGTACGGAATTGCTTGAACTGGACCGATGGGCCATCAAACGTTGCCAACAGCTGCAAGAAGAGATTTTAAAAGCCTATGAGCAATATCATTTTCATGTCATTTATCAGAAAATTCATAATTTCTGCGCAGTAGATTTGGGGAGTTTCTATTTAGACATCATCAAAGATAGGCAGTACACGACTTCTGTGAATAGCCTGGCTAGGCGCTCTTGTCAAACCGCGATGTTTCATATTGTTCAAGCATTGACGCGTTGGTTGGCACCTATTTTGTCCTTTACGGCGGATGAAATTTGGCAAGCGATTCCTGGGCACCCTGAACACTCTGTGTTTGTAGAGCGTTGGTATGACGCTTGGCCCACGGTGGATCGGGTGTCGATGGAGGATTGGGAAAAAATTCATGCGATTCGAGATGAGGTCAACAAAGCGCTTGAGTTAGCGCGTCAGGCAGGAGAGATAGGTTCAGGATTAGCCGCTGTTGTCGCTTTGTATGCAACCGATCATACCCAGGCTCTTTTGAGGAGACTTGGTGATGAGCTGCGCTTTGTTTTGATCACATCGGGTGCAACGGTTCACCCTCTGAGTGACAGATCTCCTCATGCTGTCATCCATGAGGGATTAGGCGTGGCAATTCATGTGGCGGTCAGCACCAGTCCTAAATGTGTGCGTTGCTGGCATCGGAGCGATACCATCGGGCTGTGTTCAGATCATCCTGAGTTATGTGCGCGTTGTGTTGGAAATATAACGGGTCATGATGAACCGAGGCGTTTTGCATGAGGAAGTGGCCATGGTTTTTGTTGACCCTTTTAGTGATTGGTCTTGATCAGGGGACTAAAATTTGGGCTGCCTATGCCCTGTACCCTTACCAGCCTGAAGCGATTGTTCCAGTGTTGAATCTGACACTAGCCTATAATTCTGGTGTCGCCTTTAGTTTTTTAAGTGGTTTTGGCCCCTGGCATCGATGGGTTTTTGCAGGTTTTAGTTTTTGTATGAGTGTGGCTTTGATCGTAGGGATCCTCCGGACAGCTACCGTCATGCGTTTACAACTCCTGGCGTTAAGTTTGATTTTGGGTGGAGCGATAGGTAATTTTATTGACAGAGTGTCGGTGGGCGCTGTGATTGATTTTATCGACGTCTATTATCATCAACACCATTGGCCTGTGTTCAACTTAGCTGACAGCGCCATATGCCTAGGCGCATTTTTGTTGTTTATTCAGGGGATAAGTTTTAAGGATGCTTGAGCCTAGACGTCAAAGTTGGGCGCGATCCTAAAGATCATCATGGCCTTTTAACTTCAACTGATTTGCCATCGTCTCTGGATTTTCGGGACATACCCAGTATTTTACGAAATGTCGTTACCAGCGAGTTGGTTGAGTTTGCAAGTATATTTGCTTTTTTTTGCAATCGTTTGCCGATAAAATCTAATTTGTTTTTTGGTGAAAACAGTAAATTTATTGTGCTGGCTTTATCATTAATTTGTGCTGAAACATCACTATAAAAGGCTATCTTTAGAACTTGACCCGCTTGGATCGCCTCAAGAAAAGAACTTTTCAACTTGTTTGGATTCTGGATGGTTTCCAAAAGATTCTTTGGGCAATTTGATAACAGGAGTACCTCAGGGTCAGAGTACCTTAGGGTCAGGACCACCGCCGCCACTTGGTGCAGGCTCTCGGACTTCTTTGAATCGTTTTTTAAACGCCACCGCACTGGGTTTATCCCTAAAGGGATTACTCAAGCCCTCCGTTGACAAGTTCAAGGCCTGAACAATGGTCTGTGATTTGCTTGAGATCTTTGAACGCTGCCGTATAGGAATGTCATTCACCGCTTTTTCAAGCGCTTGCGCTTTCCTTTGGCTGGGAGAGTTTGCTATTGGATTTCGTGTTTTATAGTCGTTTATCTTTTCACGAAGGTATTCAGAAACATCCCGTAATGCCTCGAGTTCGAGAATATACAGGGAAAGTGCGGAGGTATCTCTATCTGGAGTCTGTATAAGGATTTCTTGAAGATCATCCTCTACATCAGTAAATCCACACGTATGAATCTTTAATATCATGCCCTTACACTGCGCGTATAAGATGTCCCATTCGGAATTAAGTCTACTAGGATCATTCTCACATCCCATCAAAACATCCTCAAACTGTTTCAGCCCAGGCTTCTCGTCGCTACGCATCCAAGCGATGAGTGCATCGGTTCGTTGTGGAAGGTTCATCCAATCGATGAGTGCATCGGTTCTTTGAGGAGAAACTTCCTCATTACATGGACCTATGTCTCGCAAATCGCTTAATATAGACCATATTTCGGCACTTTGTTTTTCCTTGGGGCGTTCAGCAAAAACCCGATCGATCAGTGTGTCGACAAGAAAATGTAACTTATGAGAGCGCGCAATTAACCCGAACATGCTCCCCAATTTTCCCATATCTATTACCGTGCATACTTTGATAAGCAATGTTTCATAATTGACATGGGGTGCATCCAGAGAAGACAGAAAAGCTTTCCTGACAAATTCTGCCGGGGCTTGATAAGATTTGATAAATTGAGTTAACTGTGTCTCAAGACTGGGGAGATATTTTTGGAATGATTGTACAGGCTTGTCCAAAATGCTTAAGAAATGATCTTTTAAACTTTCAGAATTATCTAAATTAAGTATTTTATTGATTTCCCTGTAAATTCTCGTAGACTGTTCTTCGGGAAAGTCGACACCCTCTAATTGTTCCAACAAGCGTAGCGCCTGACCATCCGACATCATCATGGATAAAAGCGACGATAATTTCGCATCTGGACAATCGTTAAGACACGCCTGCAGATCATCCTTCTCGGCAAGTAAACTTCTAAAGAGCCCTTTGTTTGCATCAAATACCGCCGCCATTTCTTCATCCGTCAACGATAAAATAGCCGCCACGGGGTCGTAAAGATGATCACATATCTTCTGGAACCCAGCTTTTGCAACTTCAGAGCATGTCCTCATTATTAATGGAATATGTCTTATTGGAAGGGAGGTTCTTTGAAGTACTTGTAAAAAGTTATCGGTCAAATCATCGGGGGAGATGTCCTTCAAAAATTGAAGCACGTCTTTGGTATAATGTCTCAGAGGAATGGACCTCAATTTGACCAGATGCTTATCACACCACCACGCCATCGGGAGGTCGTTACATTTCTGATAAAGCTCAGGGTTGTTAAGAAGGTATTTTTTATAGATGGAATAGTTCCAAGGCTCAAGGGACGAGAACTCCTCTAGTCTTAGTCTTAATCCCCATTGGACGGCTTGTTCTAGGTTACCTAGACAACGCTCCGTCTCCGATATTCTACTGAATTCAGTACAATCGAGTGTGGCGCCAACTTGTAATAAGGGTTGGATAACGTCCATGCTTCCCACCAGGAGTGCCTGTTCAAGAAGGGATGGAAGGGAAGGGCTTTCTTTAACCCAGAGAGCACCTTCATTAAGTAATCTTTGAAGACACTTGCCTTGATTTTTTTCAACAGCTATAGATGTTAAACGACGCCCTTTGTAAAGGGCATTAGGAGAAACCCCTTGGTTGAAACATTGCTCCATCAAATAGACATACCCAAAGCTTACCGCATCACTACAGATCCCAATGCGCGCTTCAGGAGTCAATGACAAAAGGTAGTCCTTAGTTAAATTCCCCGCCGCATCGAAAAACGCCTGACCACGATTGGCTTCAATCTTTTCAAGAAAATTGTTCTCAAACAAAATGGATAAACTGGCTTCTGGTCTCATCCATCTCATCAGTTCAACCGCTTTTCCACACTGAGTGGGCTCAAGGTGTTTGATGAGATCGATGAGTTCTTTTGGACCGAGACTTTCAAAAAAGGTTTGCTGAAATACAGATAGTTTTTCCATCGATTCACAGCCGTTTATAAAATAGGCCAAGTCTTTTGGGGTTGGGAGAATCAAATGAATTAAATGTTGTCCCTCGGGTGGAAACGCTTCTAAAACCGCCTTTAATTCATCCTTATCCAGAGTATTCAAACGATCATAGGAGCGCCCTCTCTTGGCAAGCAATTTATCAAGACCGGATGTGGCCTGAGGCGATAACCCTGGTTTATTTAGCAGGGCGATGATAGATTTTAGAATATCTAAGCTGAGTAATGAACCATCAAAAGTCTCTCTTCTCATGAGCTCGCCCAGTTTTTCATCGAATGCTTCGGGCGATAGCGTATTTAACCAATCCATTCTATTGGAAGTATATTTTTCTGGAGGCAATCCCAGTGACAAGAGTTTGTTTATGGACGCTGGATTCACCCACCAATCGCCCTTTAAATGGCGGAGCATGGGATACGTGACCGCATGCTCTCCCAACAGGGTATCAAACGAGCGCTTACTCAAGGCTTGATTAGAGCGGGGTAATTTTCGTTCGGCGGCTGCTTTTAATGCCTCGCTCTGCCCATCCAACCCATACGTTGAAATGATTGAATTAACGTCATCGCTTCTCAGCACCACATCTAAAGCGGACACCGAGAGTCTACCGCGATGATTAAAAACATCTCCCTGAATTTCTGGAAAAAACACAAGGAACTCATCAAAATGAGGCGAGTCTTTGATGGTCTCCCATTGATTAAAAAATTGCGCTTTGATGGTCGTTTGTTGCTCCACAGTAAGAGATTCTAGGCCTAAGGCCTCAAGGTGTGTTTCAATAAAATTGAACAGCACTTGATCAACCGGTTTTTTCTGTTCAATAGCCTCTTTGATGCTTTGAGAGAGTTTCTCACGGTTACTATCTATGACTTCCCCAAAATTTTTGTTGGAGAGCCCATGAGCTCGGCAGTACAAAGCAATGGTGGCTAAGAAAAATTGAATGCCAATGGAACGTTTCTCAGTCTCAACGCCACTCAGGATGGTCTCATTGAACTTCAGTTCACTCTCTTTCCTCTGGAAAAATCCCACCTCGATGTCCGCGTTAGCGATAAGGTTATTTACGATTTCTTTACGTCCTTCTACTGTGTTGAATGGCAAAGAATCTTCAAACAGAATTTGTTTTAAAAGGTCAACAGTCATCCGTTTAAATCTTGGTGGCTCTTCAGGTTCCTCACGAATTTGTGTTTGGTATAAATCAATATCTTTGACATCCTCACCATATAGTTTGATGAGTTTTTCTTTGATGAGCGCTAATAAGCGATCCAGGAGGGTTTCTTCTGAAACCCCCTCCCATGGTCCTTCGCCAAATGCCGATAGAACCTCAACAAGGAGCTTACTTGGAACCGCCATAGGAGGCGGAAGAGTGCTCTTTAAAGTATGTACGAATCCATCCACTGATGCGGCAGATTTCAATAAAAAAGCCGGGGATTTGGTCTTTACAAATCGATCGGGGGTTTCAGGACTGAGATGCATTGCTTTACAATTGCTGTTCGACTTTGCTAATAAATCATGTATCTGCTTTGGAAAATCACCAAAAGTTATACCACTTTGCGCACTATCAAACTGTGCCTTCAAGTGAGGAGATAGTTCGATATGCCCTTGAATTTGCCTCAGCCTTTTTTTTTTGTTACAAGCAATAGATGGCCTGAAGGTACGGACATGATTAATTTATCAATATCGTTCTTCAAGTGTTCCTGATAATTCATTAACACCGTCAGGGCGGAGAGTCGAGGCGGTTTTGCATGCGAATCCCCATTAAAAAAGGTTTGTAATTCAAGCATTGTTTTACAAGTGTTATCAAGACCAATGGTGTCGCCACCGATCAGAGGCAACAACCAATGAAAACGATCCATCTCATCAAAATACCCATAATCCATCACTGTGGGCTCCTCACACTGAAAAGTGAGATGATCTCTGAGGATAATTGGTTCAGTTGAGGACATGTTGATCTCCTTTAGGTGTCTTTTCTAGAGTATAGTATATAAAATGCTCTGCGTGAAAGTTAGGATCGGTGCTTAATCAGCAACTTGAGATTTAATTTTTCACCTTTTCGTTTATAACTGGACAAATACAGTTCTGCCCTTACGTGCCCGCGCCCGTGAGCGTGCCCTTGCCCGATCCTAATTATACTTGAACCTGGGTGTCAAAAGAAAAGGGATAAAGGGGTTAAGGGGTAAAGCCCCGAACACACCGAACATGAAATGTGAAGTTCTTGCCGAAGAAGACCTGAGCACCGTCACTGAAATGCTGGACCCACGCGTTGTTGACCGTTACCTGGGTAGAACTCCAGTAATGGGCGCTAGCGAAACCGCTGATGGCGAAGCGATTAGCGTAAAGACAATTGAGCTGGCCTGAATCAGTCTTGTTCCTCCCAGCGGGTAAAAACCAATCGTGATAGCAAGTGTTTCCTGATTCGCAAGGGGTGTTACCTTGTGAATCGATTTCATAATTAGAGCAAAGTTGTGCTGCATAAGGCTTGCCCGAGTTCGCACCGACTACTATCACAATCGTTGCGGTATTCTCAGCGCCATTTGTGTCGCTTGTTGCATTCGTAGTCGAGCCAATTCCGCTCCATTCTATACGCGTACTATTATCCGCAGTCGCTGCAATCAAGTTGTTTTCGCTATTAAGACAAGCAATCTTCCCACCGTAAGCCGATTGTCCTACTGCCGTAGCCTGGTAGGTATAGCCAATGGTTTTCGTCGCACTACCGCTCGGCGTTGTAATCACCACATCCACAGCACCCGCGGCATGAACGGGTGTGACAGCGGTCACGGTGGTTGAACTAACGACGTTCACACTGGTAGCCGCAGTACCACCGAAGGTAACGCCGGTAGCACCAGTCAATCCTACGCCCGTTAATGTCACACCGGTACCGCCAGACGCAGCACCTGAAGAAGGGCTCACACTGGACAGCGTGACGTCAGCATCAATCTGAATTGCGGCAGTCACCGCATTGGTATTGCTCCCTTGAATGGGGAAACCCGTTTGCGATACAACGGTGCTTCCAGGAGTGTAGGTTAGTGTGCAGCTGGCCTGAGGTGCGACACTTGCGCACGTATTCCCTGTCTCTGTCACACGCCCATCCAATGCAGTGCCTGTAAAACTAGACGCAATATTGGTCGCCGTCACACTTAAAGATGTATTATTAATGGTTAGTGTGCCAGCTGGTCCGTTGGTAGTTAAGGTTAATGGCGAGCCTGTAACGGTAATCGTTGCATCAGTAATTGCGGCGGCTTGGGTGATTGCAAGAATATTGGCGCTAGCTGGGCGATAGCACTGAAGTGTTGAGCCTTGTTCACAAACAATCGGACCATGCGAAATGAGTTGGGTTAATTGGCTGCCATTGACGTGCAATGAGAGGGTGCAAGACGCTTTACCCGTGAGTATAAACGGATTGCCACAAACGCCGAGTCCCGTTGTTAATTGAGTAATCCCTTGAATGGACTGCATGGTGAGCGTGTGTGTTTTTGTCGATTGATTGGTGATGGTATATTGCACGCGGGCCGTGTCGTTGGATGGAACCGAGAGTGTCGTTGCGGTTAAGGGTGTAAATGTCCATAGAGGGCTACCGGCATTGGCTGCACTGAATAAACCTAACGCCATGATACTGCCGGACAATCGAAGGATAAAAGAGTGGGCTTTCATATATGGGTCCTTAGGCTGATAGCGGGATTCAGCCATACGTTGCCGAGGTCTCGGCGTTGGAGTAGAGATTTCATCAGTAGCTCAGGAATGGGTTTTCCTGGCTCTAATTTGGCGACATCATGTTTGAGCGCACGACTCGGAGATTCAGCCACACTTCCCTTAAGCCAATGGAGTGATGATGTGGTGGGGTTTGAGTGCATCAACTGAATCATATGGTGATAGCTGCTGTGTGACCAATGCGGTGAGCTTGGGTCGAGGCTCTTTGTGGGTGCAGGAGTAGGCGTCATTTTTGGACGGGCTTTGGGTTCTGGGTTTAATAACGACTCAACCTCGGCTTCTGTGGCTTTGATTTTAGTCAGTTGAGAGGCTATCAAAGAGATGTCTTGCTGCATCATAACGCTGCGTTCAGATAATCGTGATTTTTGCTCATGATGATGAGCTGTTTCAAGTGTTCTGTTGTGCTCCACCCAATGTTTCACCCCTAATATTTCTGGTCGTAAGCGAAAATAAGCTTTTTCGCAGCGCGCCCTCTCTTCGGGTGATAGTGCCTCAAAAGAGGCGTTGGTTTGCAGAAGATAATAGTTCCTATTTTTGCAAACGATTTGATGGGTTTTGGCCAGGGTTTTAGGGATAATGAAGGTGGCCTCATGGAACTGGATGGGGCGCCCATTCACGGTTGTCTGACCCATATCATTCAGCATCACTTTGGTTCCTTTGTGAACCGACAACAAATCTTGAAAAAGGACAATTTGTAGATTTCTGGCGTTGTTTGTCTCGAGTTTGATATGCGCGTTGTCGTCTCGGTTTAGGGCGATGAGATTGGCTATTTCTTCGGCATCATTTTCGATGAGTACGTTAAGCGCATCCATTTTTTGTTGAATGTCGCGTAGAGGAAATGGCGTGGTGTGTGACCATAGGGCTATGCTTTGATAAGCTTGGTCGAGATCCCTCATATAAGTTGTATATTTGAACTCAGATTGCAAAATGAGTTTTTCAATGTCCTCTATCGATTTCTCTAAAGCCTCTGCCTCATGTAGTTTATGATTTAATAAATCGCTTATGGCTGTCGAAGCTTCGTTAAGCGCTTTCAGAGAAAGTTGTAACTCTTGTTTTGATGCAGGGTGGTCTGCAGACTGGGCCTGTTGGCTTTCAGCTTCACTTTTTAAATGTTTGTCAAATTCCCTTTGAGCTTCGTCGTCTCGGCGTTCTGCAAGGGCTTGGTGTCGGTGCATGAGGCCTAAAAGTAAAAAGGCCATCGCATATCTTTTTTGACGTTGGTGCTGTAGGAGCTCCTCTCTTTCATCCTCTCTGATCCCCTCATCTTCTGCTAATTGTTTGGCAATCAAAGCAAGGGTCACTTTTCCTGTAGGAGAATTTAGGAAGGTGATGACATCGGTGGCGCTTTGCAGTCCAAAGTAACTTAAAATGCGGGCAGCTTTGGGGCGGGACTTGGTGTTCATTTCTGTTGGATGAAGCTCACGTTGCGTTGGGTGTAGGGTATGTTCTGCGTGCGCAAACCACTTTTCGAGTTGAGGGGCCGTCAATTGAATGGGTTTGCCGGATGAAGCTGCAAGCGTTAATTGATGGATAGGTTCTCGACGTGCTCTGCTCATATCCTATTTCCTAACACAATTTTGGACATTTTACACGAAAACCGAGTATTTTACCAGCAGTCTGCAGCGTTTCCCAAAGGCACTCCCATGGGGCCATTTGCGATGCCTCGCACCCCTTGACTATTGTGTGTGAGCGATTGGCACTGTTTGTCTCCGATGGCTTGTGCGCCTCTGGGTGTGGCTTTCAGGGTGTAACCTGTATTGCTTGATTCTGTGATGGATAGGGTGTACCAGCCATTTGTCGATTGATCCACGCAGAGGACATCAGTGGGCTGATGTTGTGCGATGGTGGCTGTTTGATAGCTCTGATGTTGCGTATAATGCCATTCCATACGATTGGCTAAATCCAACAAAGCGATGTGACCCTCGTTTCTATGGGCGCGAATGAGGAACTGTTGGTAACTTGGATAGCTGATGAGGCTAAGAATGCTGATGATGGCAAGTACGGCGATTAATTCCATCAGAGAGTACCCCTCTTTCATGCTTCATTCCATTGTGCGAGCGATGGTGTATTATATCATCATTTTTTCCTAGAAAATCTTTCAGGATGCTGATAACATGGCTTAAAAATAAACAAGGCTAAGCATTCATGACAACATATTGTGGTTATATCGCGTTGGTAGGGCGACCGAATGTGGGTAAATCCACATTGCTCAATCGTATTTTAGAGCACAAAATAAGCATCACCTCTAAAAAGCCGCAAACGACTCGTCATCGCATTTTGGGGATTCAAACGGTGGATAGCCATCAATTTGTCTATGTGGACACCCCAGGGATTCATCAAGGATCTAAAAAAGTGATGAATCGCATGATGAACAAAACCGCGAAACTTGTGCTTCGAGATGTGGATGTCGTTGCTTTTTTGGTGGATGGGACGCATTGGATTGACGATGATGACTATGTGCTTAGTTTGATTCAACAAAGCGAGATTCCTTGTATTCTTGTGGTGAATAAGGTCGATAAGATTGTCGATAAATCAAGCCTGCTCCCATGGCTTCAGGCTATGAGTCAGCGGCATGCGTTTAAAGCCATGATTCCATTGTCAGCAAAAACCGGGGTAGGGGTTGATGCCTTGGAATCGCAATTGAAACAATGGTTACCTGAGGGCCCGCATATGTTTGAACCCACTCAGCTGACAGACAGGCCCTTGCGTTTCTTATGTGCGGAATTGCTGCGTGAGAAAATTTTTAGACTTTGTGGCCAAGAGTTGCCTTATTCGACCACCGTTGGTATTGAGTCTTATCAAGAAGAAGAGGCCTTGGTCCGAATTCATGCACTCATTTTAGTGGAGAAGGATAGTCATAAGCGAATGATCATTGGAGATAAGGGGCACAAATTGAAGGAAATGGCAACCAGTGCGCGCCTTGACATGGAGGCCTTGATTGGGAAAAAAGTGTTTTTGCAATGCTGGTGTAAAGTCAAGTCTGGTTGGTCCGATAATGAGGGCTTATTGAAGCAGTTGGGATATGAACACTGATGCGTGGCTTCTTTATAAATCTTGGTCTGGTGAGACCAGTGCTCGCGTTGTTTTTTTTACAAAACTAGAGGGCATCGTCAGCTGTTTTTACAAGGGGGCTCGACAGCCTAAAAAACAAGCTTTGCTGCAATCTTTTACGCCGTTATGGCTTGAAATCGATGTCAAAGGGACGGCTTGCTTTGTACGTCACATTGAAGCCACAGCTCCGTCGTTTCAGCTGACGGGGGATGCTCTTTTTGCGGGCATGTACGTCAATGAACTTCTTTTCCATGCTTTGAAACCTCATGATGCTCATATTTCCTTATATCGTTCTTATCAACTGACACTCACTGAGTTGACGAAGGTTGTCAATAGGCCCTCTTTAGAAGCTTTGCTGCGCCGTTTCGAGTGGGATTTGCTCAAAGCTTGTGGTTATGCGATGTCGTTAACTCATGATGCGTACACTAGGGAATTGATTCAAGAGGCAGGGTTTTATTCTTTTATCCCAGGGGATGGTTTTGTCTCATCAGAAAATGGAATTTTAGGCGCGCATTTGCTTGCAATGTCAGAGAATCAGTTGGAAAATCTTGAAGTTTTAAAGGTCGCAAAATGGATCATGCGGCGAGCTATTTCTCATGCTCTGGATGGTCAGGAGATCAAAACCCGAGCCCTGATGATAAAGGTGAAAGATGAGTGAACTGTTGTTAGGGGTGAATATTGATCATATCGCCACATTGAGACAAGCCCGTGGGACGCGTTATCCATGTCCAGTACAAGGGGCGCTGGTTGCTGAAGACGCTGGGGCTGATCTCATTACTTTGCATATGAGAGAGGATTTACGACACATTCAAGAACAAGATGTGCGTCTTATCAAGGTTTTGATGAAGACCAAAATGAATCTTGAACTGGCAATCACGGACAGAATGCTTAATTTTGCTGTAGAGATTAGGCCAGAGCACGCTTGCCTTGTGCCTGAAAAACGTGAAGAATTAACCACAGAAGGTGGGTTGGATGTGGTTTTACATCGCGGATCAGTTGAGCGCGCCGTTTGTCGTTTGCAGGGTACTGGCGCGGAAGTTTCTTTGTTCATTGACCCTGATTTGAAACAAATCGATGCGGCATATGCCCTTGGTGCTCCGGTGATTGAACTTCACACAGGGTGTTATGCGGATGCAAAGAATGAGACTGAACAGGCTATCCAGTTAGAGCGGATTAGACAGGCGGTTGAGTATGCTGTTAGTCTGAAGCTAGTCGTTAATGCGGGGCATGGGTTGCATTATCATAATGTGTTACCCATTGCGCGCATGCACGCGATACGTGAGTTAAATATTGGGCATGCGATCATCGCCAGAGCTCTTTTTAGTGGGCTTAAGGATGCGGTGAGAGACATGCGCAATCTCTTAAGGGAAGCGAGACATCATGTCGATGACTGAGACTATTGTGATCCGCATCACTGGAGATTCAGGTGATGGTGTGCAATTGGTAGGAGAGCAACTGACCATCACAGCGGCATTAACGGGTCGTGATGTGAGAACGTTGCCTGATTTTCCAGCAGAGATTCGGGCGCCTGCCGGCACTGTGGCTGGAGTTTCAGGCTTTCAACTGGCGATGTCTGAGCAAGCTATTTTTACGGCGGGTGAAACACTAGACGTGTTGGTGGCATTGAATCCCGCAGCTTTGAAAAGCTCACTGCCCTATTTGAACCAGGGTGGGTTGCTCATCGTTAATGAAGACAGCATGCAGCCCAAAGATTGGGAAAAGGCTGGATGTCACCCTGAGTTGCTTGAAGAAGCACGCAACCATCATCAGCTTTTGTCGCTTCCTTTGATTACGAATACATTACGCGCACTAGCTGAATTGAGTTTGCCGCGTGCTCAGGCCAAAAAATCCAAAAATTTCTATATTCTGGGACTGGTCTTGTGGTTGTTTGATTTGCCCATCGACCAAAGTCTCGCGGAACTTGCTAAAAAATTTAAAAAACAGCCCATGATCTTACAAGCGAATGAGCTGAGCTTGAGGGCTGGGTATAATTATGCCATGACTTTGGAGCTTTCTCGAACGCGTTATGTGTTGGGTCAGATTCATCGAGAGGCCGGAGATTATCGACAGGTGACTGGCGTTGAGGCGCTTGCTATGGCTGTGGCAACGCTGGCGGTGGGCTCAAAGGTTCCTTTTTTGGTTTCTGGATACCCTATCACGCCTGCATCAGGCATTTTGCATGAGTGTGCAAAATTAACTGATTTTGGGGTGCAATTATTTCAAGCTGAAGACGAAATATCAGCCATTTGTGCTTGTATTGGGGCGTCATACGGAGGGGCTTTGGGGCTGACCTGTACCTCAGGTCCAGGGCTTGATTTAAAAAGTGAAAGTTTAGGGCTGGCCATAGTTGCTGAACTGCCTTTGGTGCTTGTCGATGTGCAGCGAGCGGGTGCGTCGACCGGGATGCCCACAAAAACCGGGCAAAGTGATCTTCAGCAAGCCCTTTATGGCCGTCATGGTGAGGCGCCCTTGCCGGTGCTTGCGGCAAAATCATCTTCGGATTGTTTTTATACACTGATTGAAGCCTTCAGAATGGCGACCAAATATATGACCCCGGTGATTGTATTGCTTGATGCCTATTTGGCGAATGCTGCAGAACCTTGGAAAATGCCATCGGTCGAAGATCTTGACTTGCCAACGCTACATTTTAACCAAAATCCCAAACCTTATCATCGAGATGAGTTTCTAAGCCGTAGTTGGAATATCCCAGGAACCCCTGGGTTCATTCATCAATTGGGCGGGCTAGAAAAGCAAGGGGAAGAAGGGCGGGTCAGTTATGATCCTGAAAATCATCAGAAGATGGTGGAAACGCGGCAGAAAAAAATTGCAGGGATTGCTAGAGATTACCCTCCTTTGGTGCTTGAGGGATCGGAAGATGCAGACTTGTTGTTGATAGGCTGGGGGAGCACTTATGGGTGTCTTCGCTCGTCATTAGGCGCGTGTCAGGAGGAGGGAGTGCGGGTGGCCTTGTTGCATTTGCGACATTTGAACCCACTTCCAGATGATTTAGGCACGATACTAGAACAATTTAAGCAAATTTTTGTGGCTGAACTGAATATGGGGCAATTGTGTTCTTTGATTCGAGGCCGCTATTTGGTGAACGCGCAATCAATCACTCAGTGTAGTGGGCAGCCATTTAGTACGAAACGTTTGGTATCAGCCATCAAAGCGGGAATGAATTATGAATCAGCCCATCTATAAACGCGAAGATTTTGAAAATAGCACGGAGGTACGATGGTGTCCTGGATGTGGAGATTATGCCATATTGGCGGCATTGCAACGCATTTTGCCAGAGCTTGGCCTGCCGCCTGAGCAACATGTTTTTGTGTCTGGGATTGGGTGCGCAGGACGATTGCCCTATTATATGAATACTTACGGGTTTCACACGATTCATGGGCGAGCTTTGGCGGTCGCAACAGGTTTAAAAGCTTTGCGGGACGATTTGTGTGTATGGGTCATCACAGGAGATGGGGATTCATTAAGTATCGGTGGGAATCATTTCATTCATTGTCTGCGTAGGAATGTTGATGTAAAAATCCTGCTTGTGAATAATCAAGTCTATGGGTTGACGAAAGGTCAGTTTTCACCCACCTCTCCTCTAGGCCAGTTGACCAAAACATCTCCCGAGGGGGTTAAGGTTCAGCCGCTCAATCCGCTTAGCCTGGCTCTTGCTGCGGGGGCTACCTTTGTTGCCCGCGCTGTTGATAAAGATCCGCATCATTTGGCTTTGGTGATTCAACAAGCCTATGAGCATAAAGGCTCAGCCTTAGTGGAAATTTATCAGGATTGTCATATTTTTAATGAGGGCGCCTTTGATGCCTTTTCGTTGAAAACAAATCGTGCGGAACAAACTGTGCAACTCAAGAAAGGTGAGCCCTTGGTTTTTGGCAAAGAAGGTGAATGGGCACTGACCTTAAGCGGCGAGCAATTAAATCGTGTGGCTGCAACTGATGCAGGAATTTACCGGCATGATCCAACCAATTTAATGGCGGCCTTAAGATTAGCCTTGCTCATTCATCCTGAGTATCCAGTGCCTTTGGGTGTTTATTATCAGAAGGAACGAGAGATCTTTCATTTGAAATGCGAACAAAAAAAATCAACTGAGGATTTAGCAGCGCTGTATCGAGAGGGCGCTAATTGGCAGCAGAGGTAAGAACTGAAGTTTGGACAAACCACGATCTAATACGAGCCCGTGACCGTGGGCGAGCCCGAGTCCGTCCGAACCTGGTTTGGTTTTATTTCAACAACATTTATCAGATTATGCGGCCATTTTTTCTGTAACGGCCGTATTTTCCCACTTTTTAACGATCGATAGCTTAAGGAAATATCGGATAATGATAACTCCATTAGTCTCTATTCCCAGAAAAAGCGCCTAGTAAATTCAATAAACTGATGAACAGGTTATAGATGGAAACAAACAAGGAGACTGTGGCTGAAATGTAGTTGGTTTCACCGCCGTGGATGATTTCACTGGTTTGAAATAGAATCAATCCTGAGGAAATAAGAACAAATGCTGCTGAAATGGCAAGATTTAAAGCGGGGATTTGGAAGAAAATGCTGGCAATCATGGCCAAAAAGGCGAGCATGACGGCAATAAACAGAAAGCCGCCTAGATAACTGAAGTCCTTTCGTGTGGTTAACACATAGCCGGATAATCCAAAGAAAATCAAACCAGTTCCACCTAATGCTGTGGCTATCAGCTGAGGGCCGTTACTGAAGTTGTGGATGTAAACATTTAAGATAGGACCTAAGGCATATCCCATGAAACCGGTAAAAGCAAACACGCTGACCAGTCCCCAGGGGCTGTTTTTCAGTGCATTGGTTAGAAACATCAAACCATAAACGCCGACAATAAACATCAAGGGATTGATGGGGCGAGCATTGGATGAGAGGGACATGAAGGCTGTGAATCCGCTGAAAAGAAAAGTCATCCCTAGTAACAAATAAGTGTTTCTTAACACCTTATTGGTAGCAAGGGCTGATTCTTGGCTTCGGCCTAAAATGGAAACATCATTTCTGTTCATGAGGAACTCCGGTTAATTAAAGTATAGCACTTCAACATAAATAATCGTTTAGTCTAACGGGATGTCGCTTTATTGACAAGCCTTCATCGTGTAATATGGCATTTTTATCTATTTAGAGTCGTATATGACCTCAGCCTTAATGCTTGCGAGAGATCTTCTCCTAAAACCCGCCAACATCGATGAATCCAATATTGATAAATTGCTGCGCTCGATGCTCAGTCCCTCTATCGATGATGCTGATCTTTATTTTCAAAGTTCGAGTTATGAGTCTTGGTATTTGGAGGATTCAGAAGTCAAAAGTGGGAGCTTTTCCATCGATAAGGGGGTAGGTGTTCGCGCGGTTTGTGGTGATAAAACGGGTTATGCTTACTGCGATAATCTTCTCCTGCCTGCCATTGAGCGTGCTGCAAGTGCTGCGCGGTCCATTGCTCATGTTGGGGAGAAGACCTTCTTGGCCATCAAGATACCAAGCTCATCTATCGCCCGATATGAGGGGATTAACCCCATTGAAGGCATGACTCAGCATGAAAAAATGGCGCTCCTCATCGCCATCGATAAGGAGGCGAGAAGGATGGATCCACGGGTGATCCAAGTCAACGCTTCCTTGAGCGGGTGTTATGAAGTGGTGATGATAGCTGGTTTTCATGGCCAAATGATGGCTGATGTCAGACCCATGGTGAGTGTGAATGTCAGTGTTATTGTGGAAGATAAGGGTCGGCGTGAGTCTGCGCGGTCTGGCGGGGGAGGGCGCGTCAGTTATGCCTACTTCCTAGAAGAAGATCGCGCCCTTGCTTATGCTCGTGAGGCGGTTCGAGAAGCTTTGATCAATTTAGATGCAATGGATGCACCGGCTGGGATGATGCCTGTGGTGTTAGGCCCAGGTTGGCCTGGGGTGTTATTACATGAAGCTGTGGGTCATGGTTTGGAGGGTGACTTTAATCGAAAAGGCCTGTCGGCTTTTTCTGGTCGCCTTGGGCAGAAGGTGGCGTCCGATGGGGTTACGGTTGTTGATAATGGCACTCTGGCGGATAGACGAGGATCGCTTTCCATCGATGATGAAGGCACGCCTACGCAATGCACGACTTTGATTGAGAACGGCGTGTTGGTGAATTATATGCAGGATAAATTGAATGCCAAATTGATGAACATGAAGCCGACAGGCAATTGCAGACGAGAATCGTATGCTCATGTGCCCATGCCAAGAATGACCAACACTTACATGTTGGCAGGCCCCTATGCTCCTGAAGACATCATTCGCTCGGTTTCGCGAGGGTTGTATGCGGTGAACTTTGGGGGTGGGCAAGTGGACATCACCTCAGGCCAGTTTGTATTTTCTGCAAGTGAGGCCTATCTCATTGAAAATGGCAAAGTCACGCGTCCTGTGAAGGGTGCCACATTGATTGGCAATGGTCCTGATGTGATGAAAAAAATCAGTATGATTGGCAATGATTTAGCGCTTGATGGAGGGATCGGCGTTTGTGGAAAAGACGGGCAATCGATTCCAGTTGGAGTAGGGCAGCCGACGCTAAAAATTGATTCATTGACGGTGGGTGGGACCTCGTCTCATTAATTCGCTCCCGCGCCTAATTGATCAAGTAATCCATGAATTTCCAAAATGCGTTCGGAGGCCTTGGTTCCTTCTAACTTAAACCGTAAGCGAGACGGGCCTTCTAGTTGATATTTTTTGGCTTGAAGTTGAATTAAGTGTATCAACACCTTCGCATTGATTGCAGGAGCTTCAGCAAAATCAATGCGACCGTGTTCGCCACGGGCATGAATTCGGGCAACACCTAGTCGTGTGGCTGTTAGTTTGAGCTTGGTTATCAGAAACAAATGTTTGACGGAGTCTGGGAGCAATCCAAAGCGGTCTATCAGCTCGATGTTTAACTCTTTCAGTTGGTCTTCCGTTTTTGCATTGGCAATGCGTTTGTAACTGATCAATCGCGTGTGAATATCGCCGATATACTCTTCTGGAATGATGGTGCTTAGATGAAGATCTATGTCTGGCCCTTGATGCATTGGCGCATTAAGGGCCGGCGTGAGCCCTGCTTTTAAATCTGAAATAGCTTTGTCGAGCATCTCCATGAATAGACTAAATCCAATCGCGTGCATATTTCCACTTTGATCTTCACCCAGAAGTTCGCCGGCCCCCCGAATTTCCATATCATGAGTGGCTAAGGTAAAACCCGCGCCTAGGTCTTCTAAGGAGACAATTGCCTCAAGTCTTTTCAGCGCATCAGGGGTTAATGATTTTTGCGGGGGAGTTAATAAATAGGCATAAGCTTGGTGGTGTGAGCGGCCTACGCGACCACGTAATTGATGCAGTTGTGCGAGGCCAAATTTATCGGCCCTGTCAATGATGATGGTATTGGCTGTTGGGATATCAATCCCTGTTTCAATGATGGTGGTGCATACAAGGACTTGAAAGCGATGATGATAAAAATCGGACATGATGCGTTCAAGTTCGCGTTCATGCATTTGTCCGTGCGCATAATGAACTTTAGCTTCAGGGACTAAGGTTTGTAAATTTTGCGTCACGTGTTGAATGGTTTGCACGTTGTTGTGTAGAAAAAAAACTTGACCGCCCCGATGAATTTCGCGCAGGATGGCTTCTCGTAAAAGGGCCTCATCACTTTCTTGCCAAAAAGTTTTGATTGCCAATCGTTTGGCGGGGGGGGTGGCAATCAATGAGATGTCACGAAGTCCCGCCATCGCCATGTTGAGTGTTCGTGGGATGGGTGTGGCTGTCATGGATAAAATATCGACATGAGTTCGCATGGCTTTGATGTGTTCTTTTTGTCGAACGCCAAATCGATGTTCTTCATCAATGATGAGCAATCCTAAGTTATGAAATCGAATGTCTTTTTGGAATAGCTTGTGTGTTCCAATGACGATGTCTACTCGACCCTTTTCTAACCCTTGCAAGACACCCTCAGACTCTTTGCCACTACGAAAGCGGGATAAGAGTTCAATGGTCACTGGAAATTCTGAGAATCTGTCGGAAAAGGTTTGAAAATGTTGTTGCGCGAGAAGGGTTGTAGGAACCAGAACACATACTTGTTTTTCATTCAGGACCGTAATAAAAGCCGCACGCATAGCAACCTCGGTTTTTCCAAAGCCAACATCCCCACAAATAAGTCGGTCCATGGGGCGGGTGGATTGCATGTCCCCCATGATCTGCGCGATGGCCCGGGATTGATCGGGCGTTTCTGTGAAGGGGAACCCACTGGCAAAGCGTTGGTTCTCTTCTGTGTTGATTTGATACTCATGGCCTGGTTTTGCTTCACGTTTGGCATAAATATCTAACAATTCAATGGCGATATCATGAATTTTTTCCGCTGCTTTCTTCTTTTCTTTTTGCCATTGATCGCTTCCCAAACGATGGAGGGGTGCGTGCTCTGGGGAAGCCCCACTGTACCGGCTGATCAAATGTAGGGAGGTTACCGGCACGTAAATTTTGTCATCCCCGACATAGGCGAGGACTAAAAATTCGTTGGGCGTTCCTTGATCGTCAATGCTTTGTAAGCCCAGGTATCGACCAATGCCAAATTGCAAATGTACGACTGGTGAACCGATATGTAATTCAGCCAAATCTCGAATGATCAAATCAGGATCGATGGATTTTTGGTGCTGTCGTCTTTGTGGGATCCTAAGTTCACCGAAGAGTTGAGATTCAACGATGATGGAGATGGAAGGATCGTTCAGTTCAGCCCCCTCAATGAGAGGCCCCAAAGTGATGTTGACGGGCGTCGAGTCTTCAAGAAAATCGGCCCAAGATGCTTGAATCTTAGGGGTGATGCCAGAAAGCTTGAGCAAATCGAGCAACACTTCACGACGGCCAGTACTTTCAGAGATCAACAAATAGCGGCGATTTGGAACAGCCATAAACTCCCGTAAATGAACCAGAGGCTCTGCAGATTGACGCACGGTCGGAAGGGCAGGGGCTTTTTCGACATTGAAGAGATGGGCCTTTTTTTTTACATGTGCGTTGTGAGAGAGGCATAATTTTTTGAAGCGGTTGGTTTGAACGAGGAGTTCGGTCGGTGTTAAAAAACACTCGGTGGGCGGTAGAATTGGCCGTGAAACATCAAAACGACGTTGCTCATATCGCAGGGTAATTTCGTGCCAAAAAAGATCAGCTTGTTCATGAATGGATCCAATGAGACAAACTGACGAATTTGGATCTAAATGATCAAAAAAAGTGGCTGTTTGTTCGAAAAATAAGGGCAAGTAATATTCAATACCATTCGGGAATTGCCCATCACTCACTGACTCGTAAAGTGGGCAGAGGCGGGGGTTTCCTGAAAAATGCTCTCTGAAGGCATGACGAAAATGCATGATGCTTTGTTCTGTCATTGGGAATTCGCGAGCAGGTAACACCGTGATCTCTTTTATTTTTTCAATCGTCCGCTGCGAATCTTTGTCAAAGGATCGCAAACTGTCGATGGTGTCGTCGAATAATTCAATACGAAAAGGGAGGGCACTCCCCATGGGGTAAAGATCAATGATGGCGCCTCGGACAGCAAATTCACCATGTTCAAGAACTTTGTTGACCGCATGGTAGCCAGCCATTTGCAGCTCACTACGAAAGTGTTCTATTGATAAGGTTTGTCCCTCACGTAACACAAGACCATGTTTTGTGACAAATGATGGGGGACTCACATGATGCATCAAAGTGCTAACGGCTGCTATGATGATGCCTTCTGTCGTTGAGTGCAGTCGACTTAAGGTTGAGAGGCGCTCAGAAATGAGATCTTGATGGGGTGAAAATTGATCATACGGAAGCGTTTCCCAGTCAGGGAAGAGTAAAATTTCTTGTTCTTTTGGAAGAAAAAATCGTAATTCTTCAAGCAATTGTGCTGCGGTCAAATTATCTGGGGCAATGAGTAATTTAACGCCGCAATTTTGTTGACAGAACTCAGCCAGTGCTAAAGATAGGCTACATCCATACAATTGGCCCCAAGACTCTTTTGAGGTCAATGTTGTGGGAATGAGGATTGGTTTAGGCATGGTCGTTGGGCAATCAAATCAAGTCGCGATGGGCGAGTATATATAAAAAAAACTCGTGGCGATACCTGCCAATAATCCAAACAAATGTCCTTCCCAGGAAACACCCCGCTCTCGAGGAAAAATCCCTAAAAATATCCCTGCAAAATAATAAAGGCTGATCGCGCCTAAGAGGAATGCGATCAATGTGCCTTGTTGGTAAATACCGCTGACCAAAAGCGCCCAATACCCTGTGATGACGGCACTTGCACCGACATGTAAACCGGGTTTAGCAAAACACCAAATGAGAGCACCACTGATGAGTGTTATCAACAAGGTGGACTCTAGATAATAGGGGAGGCCATTGATCAGGAGGAAGTTGCTTAAGACGACCAAAGGGATAGAGTTGAAAAAGAGATGATTGAAGTTAGCATGGAGCAGAGGGGCAAATAAAATGCCAGGTAATCCATAAAGTCGTCTGGGTATGATTCCAAAAATCAAAAGCCGTTGCCCACTCAATTGGATCAGTATAAATACAGCCCACGGAATCAAAATAATGATTTCAAGAGCATGAGCATTTGATTGTGTTTGGCTGATGATCAGATCTAAGCTTTTGTTGAGTTGGTCTAACATAGTTTTGAACTCTCATGAGATAGAAGCGTTATCCCTAAGATGTTGGCTTTCAGCCCACCCTTGGCTAAGCGAACATCAAGGATATCCCCAGGTTTCACTTCAAGGCTGTTGTATAATACCTTGTTTCGGCAGGTGACAATCGCATATCCTCGCTCAAGTGTGGCCAAGGGACTTACGGCATGCAGGGTCGCGAGAAGGGTATTGAGTTGTTGACTTTGTTGGTTGATTTGAGACATGGTGTGGAGATAGAGTGAAGCCTCAAGCGCTCTTAAACGACTTGTGCCAGTTTTGAGTTTCTAATTGCGCCCGCGCTTCTTGAAGCATGTGACGCTTTTTTGCCAAGAGTTGTTCCAAGGCATGTTGTAGATGACCTCGACAATAATCGAGCGACTGCCATTGCGCATTGATCAATTGCTTTGGAGATGTGATTTTTTGGAGCTCATGCTGCAGCAGGAGCTTTAAGTGTTGTACAAAACGGTTCATGAAAGACAAAAGCTGGTTTTCAAGCGATCGTAATGTGTTAAAAATCTCCTCCCTGTCAGGCGTTGCTGCAACTGCCGCGGCTGTAGGTGTGGCGGCGCGGTGATCGGCCACAAAATCTGCAATGGTAAAATCCGTTTCGTGCCCAACACCCGATATGATCGGTATTTTGCTGTTGATCATTTCGGCGGCGAGGCGCTCATCATTGAATGCCCATAAATCTTCAATGCTACCCCCGCCCCTTGCGAGGATGAGAACGTCCGATCGCGAGTCGCGATTGGCCTCTGCAATGGCTTGAATCAATTGAGGGGCAGCAAGACTCCCTTGTACATCACTTGCATAGAGAATAATTTTGGCCACTGGATAACGTCGAGCCAAAGTGGTCATGACATCTCGCCAAGCGGCCCCGGTGGCTGAGGTGATGACCCCAATGACTTCAGGAAAGAGAGGGAGTGCTTTTTTTCGAGAGGCATCAAACCATCCACATGCTGCGAGTTTTGCTTTTAAACATTCGAATTGTCTAAAGAGATCCCCTCGTCCCGCATCTTCAAGCTGCTCCACAATCAATTGATAGTCCCCACGAGCCTCATACAAACTTAATGTGCCATGAAGGATCACCTGTTGACCATTTTGAGGACTCGTGGATACGCGATGGCGATTCCGAAAATAAACACAGCGGATTTGAGCCGATGTGTCTTTTAAAGTGAAATACAAATGACCGGAGGCAGGTTGGGTTACGTTAGAAAGCTCGCCTTGAACATGGACTGTCCCCATCTCATGTTCCAACCAAGAGCGGACTTGACGATTGAGTTGAGAGACAGTGAAGATGGGCGTGGACATGACTGCCTAAGTTTTGTCTGACGGTTTTTGGAGGGATTCTATCACCGCCCCTAAAAATCGAGTGGCCTCGCCCCCCGTCACAGCACGGTGATCGAAACTTAAGGATAAAGGTAATAATCGGTGTGCTTCTAACTTCTCACCTGTTGCAACTACTCCTTGATATAGGCGGCCCACAGCAAGAATTGCAACCATCGGCGGCACGATGATGGGGCTTGCGAATCGACCTGCGAATTTTCCAAAATTAGAAAGAGTGAAGGTTGCTCCCTTTAACTCCTCTGGGGGGACCTGGCGTTGATGAACGGCGCTTTTGGTGTTATTGATTTTGGTGCGGAGGGCTTTGTCATTGTATTTTGCCACGTCATGAAGCACCGGAACGAACAGCCCTTCCTCGCTATCCATGGCAAGGCCCAAGTGGACCATTTCGAATAATTTTCTAGCTTGATGCTTCGTGTCAAACCAGGCATTTAATGCGGGTTCTTTGGTACTTGCAAAAACAATGGCATGAATGAGACGCACCGTGATGTCATTGTCTGCATGCCAGCTGTTAATATCGGCTTCGTCAAAGAGGCTGACGGGGACGACTTCAATGTGAGATTGAACCATGCCTTGAAGCATCGCGCGCCTAACGCCGCGTAAAGGTTCAAAACCTTCAGGTGGTGTGGATTGTTTTAGCACTTCTCGTTCCACATCGTCTTTCGTGATCATCCCGTGCTCGCCGCTGCCAGTTAGGGTTGATAGTTTGATGTTGTGCTTTTTGGCAAGCATTCGCACAAAATGCGTGGCTTTCGTACGTTCCTTAGAACGGTTTGAGCCTATCACGAAATGGTCTTCACTCACCTCGTGACTTTCTTCAAGATGGCCAACTACGGTACCTTTGTCGATTCGTGCCTTGTCGGTTGCTTCAAAAGAGACCAGAGGATCGCCGGTTTTTATCACATCACCCGGTTTACCAAAGAATTTGCTGATGACGCCAGCTTGAGGGCAGGGCACATCGACAACCGCTTTGGCGGTCTCCATAGAAACCAAAGGTTGATCAAGGGCAACGGAGTCCCCCTCTTTGACGAACCATTCATGAATTTCAGCGTCTGGTAATCCTTCGCCAAGATCGGGTAAGTTAAAAATTGTCATAGGTTCTCCATGAGGCTCAAAACGGTTTCTTTGATGCGTGCAACACTTGGAAGATAGTGTTTTTCCAGTTGAAAGTAGGGCATCACAATGTCATACCCGGTCACCCGTTGGACAGGTGCCGCCAAATCTGCCATCGCGTGCTCCATGATCAATGCAGAAATCTCCGCGCCCACACCACAAGTTTTAGCCCCCTCATGAATGATGACGCATCGATTGGTTTTTTCAATAGATGACAAAATAGTGTCAATGTCTAAAGGTTTGATGGTGGCAAGATCTATGACCTCGCAAGAAATGCCAACCTCTGCGAGTTGATTCGATGCAAGAAGGGTTTCATGTATACAGGCACCCCAACTGACCAAAGTGACATCCTCACCTTCTTGTAAGGTGAAACAAGTTCCTAGAGGCAGGGCTTCTCCATCATCAGGGACAGGTTGTTTCACCAATCGGTAAATGCGCTTGGGCTCAAGAAAAATCACAGGATCAGGATTGCGAATGGCCGCTAACAATAAGCCATAAGCGCGTTTAGGGGAGGAGGGAATCACCACTTGTAAACCTGGAATATGGGCAAACAAGGCTTCAGTACTTTCTGAATGATGCTCAGGTGCGCGGATTCCTCCGCCAAAGGGGGCTCGAAACACAAGTGGACAATGGAGTCGACCTCGTGTTCGATTTCGCATACGGGCGGCATGAGAAATGATTTGATTCATGGCGGGATAGATGAACCCCATGAATTGAAATTCAGCCACAGGTTTTAAACCTTGCAACGACATGCCAATGGCAAGTCCTGCAATCATCGACTCAGCCAAAGGGGAATCAAAAACTCGATTTTCTCCAAAACGGTCCTGCAAACCTACGGTAGCACGAAAAACCCCGCCATTCTTGCCAACGTCTTCACCAAATACCAGCACGTTGGGGTCGTGTTCCAATTCATAAGCTAAGGCTTGAGTCACCGCTTCAACCATTGTGATATCAGGCATGTTTTTCCTCCATGGCGATGGCTCTTTGTTCTATTAAATAATTCGGGAGGGTTGCGTAAAGATGGTCAAAGATGCTTTCGATGGGTTGTGGTTGGCGACTTAAATAGTCATCGACAGCGTCTTGAACTTCCTTTGCACAGGCTTCTTGAATCTCCTTATTTTCAGCATCACTCAACAGATTTTGTTGTTCTAAATAGACTTTAAATCGTTGGATGGGCTCTTTTGTAGACGCTTTTTCCACCTCATCTTTAGGCTGATAGCGGGTGGCGTCGTCGGCCGTGGTGTGATCGGAAAGTCTATAAGTCATGGCTTCAATGAGGGTAGGGCCTTCACCATGCCTTGCCTTTTCGATGGCGTTCCCAATATGTTCGCGAGTGGCTAGTAGATCATTGCCGTCCACTTGTATGCCCTGAAAACCAGCAGAAATGGCTTTTTGAGCAATGGTTTTAGCGGCAGTTTGTTGGTTGATGTTGACGGAAATAGCCCATTGGTTATTGTTGACCACAAAAACCACCGGAAGATTCCAAACACCAGCAACGTTCATCGCTTCATAAAAATCGCCTTCAGAGGTCCCTCCATCGCCAATACAAACGACAGCCACACGCGCTTGTTGACGATGTTTGAAGGCAAAAGCAATGCCGGCTGCATGTAGGCATTGTGAGGCAATGGGAACACAAATGGGTAAATCTTCACCACCACATGAGAATTGGCTCCCACGTTCATCCCCACCCCAATAAGCAAGAATTTCAGACATTTTAACGCCGCGCTGGATTTGGGCTGCATAATCTCTGTAATAAGGAATGAACACATCATCTGCACGCATGGCATGACCTATGGCCGTTGAGATAGCTTCTTGGCCATTGATGGGCGCATAAGTCCCCATTTTACCAGTGCGCTGCAGGGCAATGGCTTTTTTATCAAAAAGACGCGTTAAAACCATTGTGCGATATAAAGCATGAAGGGCCGATTTATCCTTAGCAAAGGCAGGTATTGGGGCAGATGGTTCGCCTTGTTCATTCAGTATTTGGAAATAGGGTATTTCAAATCGGGCAACGACGGTAGTCATCACTTGTTCCTTGTCATCCATCTGACCGAATAGGATACTCAACTTTTTTTCGAAAAACTAGTACTCTTTCTCAGGGCCCCAGGGCCCAAGTATATTGTCTCACAAACAAAAAAAAGCTATAATTCCATTATGGAACCATTATGGAACCATTATGGAACCATTATGGAACCATTATGGAACCATTATGGAACCATTATGGAGTCATATCGTTATGGCAACCCTCACCATTAAAAACATGCCGGATACCCTGTATCAAAGTTTAAAAAAGCAAGCCATGTTAAACCATCGTAGTCTCAACAGAGAGGCCATTGTTAGCTTGACGCTGGTTGTCAACAAAACCCCTACATCCGCACAAAATATCCTTTTAAAGGCGCGCGCTTTACGGGTTAAAGAAAATCCGATCATGGCGCTCACAGATGAAGTAATTCACAACGGGCTCTAGACATCATAGATCAAGCAGAGCATTTGATGATTGACAATGAATACCAACCTTCCTCGATCCTAAACATAGGATCCCCAACGAGAGGGTGTGTGATGAACGCATCCAATATTGCTTATGAGGGTATAGGTAATCTTCGGGCAACAGGTTATACTATGCCCGGTTCCTAATTTTAATGCCAATAGGTGTTCTGCCCCTTGACTGTGATTCTTTTAGAGTACAGTGATGACCTCATCAGCCACTATCAATCCCTTAGTGTTCTTCCGGGTTTTGTTCTCTTAGAAAGTGGTGATAAGGGCCGAGGTCGCTATGATGTGGTGACGGCTCTTCCTTATCAACACTTTCAACTTGGTCGTGATGACTTACATATCAAGGATGCCCTTGAGCGCTTAGAATCTCTTTTGCCTTTGACGCCCTCATTCGGTGATTTTCCGTTTCAGGGAGGGGCTATTGGCTATGTTTCATATGATTTTGCGGATGTTTTGGCAGGTATTTCACGAGAGGTTCATCCTGATAATGATTTGCCGCTTATCTTAATCGGTTTGTATGACTGGGCGATTGTGGTGGATCATCAAACCCAAATGGTGAGTTTGGTTTCGGCGGATCTTCACTCTGAAACACAAGACATCATACAGGACATTCGTCGGCGCTGGACTTTTGTGCAAAAATCCACGCCATCTTTTTATCTTGAAAAACCTTTCGCCCCATTGATCACTCAAAAGGAGTATCAACAAGCCTTTTCTAGCATTCATCAAGAGTTGGTGAGAGGTCGGGCCTATCAAGTTTGTTACACGCAACCTTTTCTAGGCCATTTTCGAGGGGAGACTTGGGATATTTATCAGCGTTTTTACGAAGTGCTTGGGGTGATTTGATTTGTTTTTCACCGGAGCGATTTTTGAAGATTGATGAGCATTGCGTACAAGCATCTCCCATCAAGGGGACCGCAAAGCGATCTTCAAACCCTAAGATCGATGCTGAATATCGTCACTCACTACTAAATAGTACTAAAAACAGGGCTGAAAACCTCATGATTGTTGATTTGTTACGCAATGATCTGAGTCGATTCGCCATTCCAAAGACGGTTGAGGTGACGGCCTTGTGTGATCTTGAAAGTTATCATGGGCTACATCATCTGGTCAGTCATATCAAAGCTCAAACACCTGAAAATATATCACCACTACAAGTTTTTAAAGCATGTTTTCCTGGGGGATCTATTACGGGGGCACCCAAGCGCGAGGCCATGCGAATCATCAGTGAACATGAGCGTTATGCACGTGGTGTCTATTGCGGCAATCTGTTCTATCTATCCAACCACGGGCGATTTGAAAGCAATATCGCCATACGAACGATCACGGCAAAAGAGGATAGTTTGTATTTATCTGCAGGTGGGGGCATCGTGATGGATTCTTCTTGGGATGAGGAATATCAAGAATGCCTGACCAAACTTGCGGGGATTGTGAAGGCCTTGGGATAAGGCGCGAAATAAGATCCTATTCTTATCTAGAGCAGCGAAGAAATATTTGCGTAAAATAGGCCCAGCCTTTTTTGTTTGCTGGGGCAATTCCAATGCCGGTCAGGGTGTAGGGTCCCTCAATGTTGATTCGGTGCCCGCGGCTAGCAATCCATTCTCGGACCAATGAGGTAGGCAATAACCGATAATAAGCCACGTTTTCAGCACCACCCTGGCATTCTTTGTGATGACGGTACAACCGCTTGATGCGTCCCTGGAAACCAGCATGACCAAATGACGTGGTTTTTTGCGCCATATGTTGGCTATGAAGCGTTGCTTCTTTAGAGAGTGATGGATCTAGTACGAGTGGTTTTAAATGATGTTTCACACGATAAGTATTCACTTCCTGTAAAATCTGTTGTTGCTGTCTATCAAAGGTCGCAGCCTCTAGGGTAAGGGGTAACATCATTAGGACTACAATTTGAACATATCGCTTCATATGGAACCTATGGCCTTAATTAAGAATTGCGATTCTACTAGCATTTTAATGTTTTTTAAAGGTGTTTAGGATAGATCCTTAAAAGTCTAAAAAGCATTGATCTTTGTTTGATCTTAGGTATAGTAAAAAGACTTCGATAACCCCCTTCTGGTTTCATTTCTATTTGAGCTGGAGAAGCATAAGGATTGTGATGATGAAAAAAATTTTGATAGGTGCAATGGCATGTGTGATTTGTATGTCCATGAGCTTGCTCTCTGGGTGCAATACGGTGAAGGGCATAGGAAAAGACGTTTCAAATGGTGGCAAGGACCTTCAGAGAGCAGCCAGTTGATGGGTGGTCAAATGGTTGCGGTACATACCAGAGCGTTCGCATAATTATTGCCCGTTGTGAGTGTGTTTAACACTTGGTCGTTTGTAGGGTTAAGATGGCCTTGGTCAAGGTAGAAGAAGCGATATCCACACTCCAAGGGAACTTTCCCGAAAACATGATTTAAGGATCGCGGCCGGAATAACTTCCTATTCTTGCGCGAAGCTGGACATCATCTTGACGCAGGAATAGGAAGTTATTTCGGCCGCGATCCTAAGCTAAATTGCCAAAGAGGTGTTCTTGGAGGATGGTCCCGTTAACCGAGGTGTTGGCCAAATAAAAAGCATTGACACCATACATGAGTTGAACATTTTCTACGTATGCTGTTTTATGCTGAATATGATTTTACCTGTTTTAAAAAATTTCCGCTATTTAATTTATCGCCTAGACGCCATTGATCTACATCCCCACATAATTAGGTCCCCCACCTCCTTCAGGTGCTGTCCATACGATGTTTTGGCGCGGATCTTTGATGTCACAGGTTTTGCAGTGAATGCAGTTTTGAGCATTGATTTGTAGGCGAGGTTCGGTTGACTCATCCACGATTTCATAGACTGCTGCTGGACAATAGCGTGTTTCAGGTGACGCATATTGCCGATAATTGACTTCAATGACGAGATTTGGATCTTTGAGTTTGAGGTGACAAGGTTGATTTTCTTCATGAAAAGTGTTGGACAAATAGACTGAAGACAATCGATCAAACGTTAAAATGCCATCAGGTTTGGGATAGTTTATTTTTTTGGATGATCGTATGGGCTTTAACATGAGGAAATCAGCATGATGGGGCAAGGTCCAAGGGGATTTCCCATGAGTGAGATAGGTTTCAAAAGCGGCATTGGCGAGGCCCATCAACAAACCATAACGAAATCCAGGACGTATGTTTCTAACTTTGTATAATTCCTGAGCTATCCAAGATTGGCTCACTTTTTCTGAATAAAGGGTGAGCTCAAAGGGCGTGTTTTTGGGATTGTCCAGAGACTCGTAGCAGGCTTCTCCGGCCAATATGCCAGAAGCCATGGCCGTATGAATTCCTTTGATTTTAGGCACATTCAGGAAACCTGCCGCATCTCCTATGAGCGCACCTCCAGGGAAGGTTAATTTGGGTAACGATTGCCATCCTCCCTCATTGAGTGCCCGTGCGCCATAGGCGATGCGCTCGCCACCTGCCAAGAGGGGTGCCACATGGGGATGAGTTTTAAAACGTTGCATTTCATCAAAGGGGCTCAGGGTTGGGTTGGTATAATCTAAACCCACGACAAAACCGATGGAGACTTGATGATTTGACATATGATAGATGAAAGAACCGCCATAAGTAGCATTATCCAAAGGCCATCCCACGGTATGTACGACAAGGCCCGCTTTGTGAAGGGGGGGGGGGATTTGCCATATTTCTTTGATGCCTAACCCATAAGTTTGCGGTTGAATGTTCCGCCGTAATTGAAATTTGTTGATCAGCTGTTCGCTGAGCTGCCCTCGGCATCCTTCAGCAAACAGGGTCGATGTCGCATGGAGATGCATGCCTGGTTGAAAATTAGCGGTTTGATGTCCTTTTTTATCGATCCCCATGTCTCCTGTTTTCACGCCGATCACGGAGCCTTTGGGATCATATAAAACCTCAGTGGCCGCGAATCCAGGATAAATCTCACACCCCAAAAGCTCAGCTTCTTTCGCAAGAAATTGGCATAATTCACCCAAACTAACAATATAGTTCCCCAAATTGCGCATGGGTATGGGCGTAGGGAGTCGGAAGGCGTGATGTTTGGTTAAGTAGACGAAGTGATCGGCGGTAACCTTGGTGTTAAGCGGAGCATTTTGCCAGCTGTCTGGGAGAAGTTCTATGAGCGTTCGTGGCTCAAGGACAGCGCCTGAGATCAGATGTGCGCCTACAAGCGCCCCTTTCTCAAGGATACAGATGCTGATGGGTTGTTGATGAAGCAAAGCCAGCTGTTTCATTTTGATGGCGGCAGAGAGGCCTGAGGGCCCTGCACCAACAATGATCACATCGTACGTCATGACATCGCTCACAGCTTTCCCCTAACTTTTATCAATATGAATATACTACATAACTTAAGTCCCGTATACTTGATGATTTGTTGATCTATTGCTAAAGCGTGTTGATATGTTATGACTTCGATGAAAAATAATCCCATCCTTATTCTGGACTTTGGCTCACAATACACCCAACTTATTGGGAGACGTGTTCGTGAAGTTGGGGTGTATTGTGAAATTCATCCTTTCGATATGGGTGAGGCCATCCTTGACACTTTGAAACCTTGCGGGATCATTCTATCTGGCGGGCCATCAACCGTGACTTCAGATTTTCACCCCAAAGCACCGGATTGGGTCTTTCAATGCAAACTGCCTGTTTTAGGGATTTGTTATGGCATGCAAACGATGGCCAGCCAATTAGGGGGCACAGTAGAGGCCTCATTAAGACGTGAATTTGGTTATGCTGAGGTGGTGTTGCAGGGTTCAAGTGAGCTGTTCAAGGGCATTGAAGACAAGCCCACACAGTTGGACGTTTGGATGAGTCATGGGGATAAAGTGACCGTGATGCCGTCAAGTTTTGTTGGTATTTGTGAGTCAATGAATGCACCCATTGCCGGCATGGCGGATGAATCTCATCATTGGTATGGATTACAATTTCATCCTGAAGTGACGCACACTACTCAGGGCTCTCGTATATTACAGCGATTTGTGGTTGATATTTGTAGGGCTTCTACTGATTGGAGACCGCAACATATCATTCAAGAAGCGATGGCTAACATCCAACAAAAAGTGGGACAAGAACATGTGTTGCTGGCCTTGTCAGGAGGGGTTGATTCATCGGTTGCAGCAGTCCTCCTGAATCGAGCGATTGGTGAGCAACTCGTCTGTGTTTTTGTAGATACGGGGCTTTTAAGATCACATGAGAGAGAGGATGTTGTCGCGATGTTTCAACAACATTTGGGCATCCACTTGATCGTGGTTGAGGCACAAGATCTCTTTTTAAAAGCATTAAAAAAAGTGACATGTCCTGAGAAAAAACGAAAAATCATCGGGCGTACCTTTATTGAAGTTTTTGATGCCGAAGCGCGTCGCTTGCCAGAAGTGAAGTGGTTGGCGCAGGGGACGATTTACCCTGATGTGATTGAGTCTGCTGGAGCTTCTCATCAAGGTAAATCTGAGGTGATCAAATCTCACCATAATGTTGCAGGCTTACCAAAAGTCATGAACTTGAAATTGTTGGAGCCTCTTCGTGAATTATTTAAGGATGAAGTGCGCAACATTGGCGTAGCGTTAGGATTACCGTACGAGATGGTTTATCGACACCCATTTCCGGGGCCTGGCTTAGGCGTGCGTATTATGGGTGAGGTAAAAAAAGAATATGCCGATATTTTAAGAGCAGCCGATGCCATTTTCATCGAGGAATTACGAGCTGCTGGTTTATACGATAAAGTGAGTCAGGCCTTTGTGGTGTTTATACCCGTCAAAAGTGTTGGGGTGATGGGGGATGGTCGTCGATATGATTATGTTGTTTGTTTGCGTGCGGTTGAAACGATAGATTTTATGACGGCTCATTGGGCTCAATTACCCTGGGATTTTTTGGGGAAAGTTTCGAATCGAATCATCAATGAAGTGCCTTTGATTTCTAGAGTGACTTACGATATTTCAGGAAAACCTCCGGCAACCATCGAATGGGAATGAGTGACGCTATTTGGATGAAAAAAGCCTTAGATTTGGCGATCCTTGCTGGCGCTCAAGGAGAAGTTCCGGTTGGTGCTGTGTTGGTTGATGAGAGAAACCAGTTGATTGGTTCTGGTTTTAATCAGGTGATCCAAGGTTATGATCCTACTTTGCATGCGGAAATTGTGGCGTTGAGAGAGGCTTCAGCTTATCTCAAAAATTATCGCCTTCCTAAAACCACGTTATATGTGACCATGGAACCCTGTTGCATGTGTGCAGGCGCTCTGGTGCACGCGCGGGTCGAGCGAGTCGTCTTCGCAACTCGTGATACAAAAGCAGGTGCTGCGGGTTCTGTTATGAATTTGTTGAAGGGTTATCCTCTGAACCATCAGGTGCAGATCGAGGAGGGGTTTTTACAGCAAGAGTGTTCAGCATTGTTAACGGCATTTTTTAAATCGCGTCGATGAGATCATTTGTGTTATAATTTAGCTCATTTTTAATCATCCCGGTCCATTATGCCATTTGCTCATATTGCCTTAGCTTTATCCATTGTGCTGATTTGGGGTTTGAACTTTATTTTCGTGAGGTTGAGCCTAGATGAGATTTCTCCATTGCTGCTCTGTGGTTTGCGTTTTTTCTTTGCGAGTATTCCTGCGATATTTTTCATCAAGCGACCTGCAGCACCTTTCCTCATCGTAGCCTCCTATGGGTTGGTGATGTTTGCGTTACAATTTGCTTTACTGTTCAAAGGCATGTCTGTAGGGATGACCCCTGGGATGGCGTCTATCCTCATTCAAGTTCAAATTTTTTTCAGCATGTTTTTTGCGGCTATCTTTTTAGGTGAAAAAATCACAACCCATCAATTGATTGGCGCCTTGGTTTCATCTATAGGGATCGTTTTGGTGGGGTTTCATATCGACAGAAATCTTTCTGTTTTGGGATTTGTTTTCGTTCTTGCGGCGGCTGGGACTTGGGGGGTTGGTAATCTCATCACCAAAAAACTCAGTCATGTGAGTATGATCTCAATGGTGGTGTGGGGTAGTTTTGTCGCGGCTTTCCCTATCATCCTTTTATCTTTGTGGGTCGAGGGTCCAGAAGCAATAGTTGAAAGTTATCAACGAGTGAGCTGGGTAGGGGGGCTTTCCCTTGCTTTTACGGTTTGTTTCTCGACTTGGATAGGTTATGCGGGTTGGGGTTGGCTTATCAGTCGATATCCCGTTGGCATGATCGTGCCATTTACCCTATTGGTACCCATCGTGGGCATGCTTGGTTCTGTTTTTGTCTTGGATGAGCCGCTTCCATTGTGGAAAATTATTTCAGGTGTCTTGGTGTTGAGCGGTCTATATATCCATCTTTTTTGTGCTCGGTTTTTTAAAGTTAAGACGCGTTTGTACGCTCCCTAAATTGCGGTGATAGAGCCCGCAGTGGATACAGCCGTGGCGCCATCCGCAGGATCATAAGCCACACACATCACATAAATGGGATATTGTGGATTTGCCTCCAAGGGCGTGGGTTGGTGTTCGTATGTGAATCCACCTGATGACATGTTAAGGGCTATGACCAATCCAAAGGGATCAGACTGGATTTGTGTGTTTCCTGGCGTTGGGTTGAGATTGTTGATGCCGTTGAGCCCAATGGATTCCCCTGGGGTTGTGAATAAAGCACAGCGAGCAGCACCCACACGCACTTGGATATTGATGTTGGGTGGGGCGATAGGGTGATTGGTGTCGGCTAGGAATGCTTTGATGAACACACTTTCTGGCACGTTTGCGGGCTGAATATTCGCCCAAGTGGTAAATCCCCCGGTGCCATGGCTTACTTTTTGAAAAGCAATGGACGATGTGTTTCCAAGGCACCCTGATTGATCAGTCGGTGCCCCATCGGAACATACAGCATTCCAATCGTGGGTGTTGAGGGAGTTCAAAGCCAGGGCCCAAGTGGGGGTTGCCCCAGAGGTTGCCATAATGGGTGTGAAATGGAGTATGGACGCTATGCCTAAGGTAGAGATCTGTTTTATGAGTGGTTTCATGAAAGTCATATCCTTTTTGGGGATGATTCTATTTATAGTACTATGAAATAGTGATCTCGTC
The DNA here is from genome assembly GCA_026399195.1 of Legionellales bacterium. Lineage (GTDB taxonomy): Bacteria > Pseudomonadota > Gammaproteobacteria > Legionellales > Legionellaceae > JAPLRK01. The sequence continues at coordinate 17,685 of JAPLRK010000070.1, read as the reverse complement.
TAATTTGGACTTTGTTCAAAACAACTCCCAACCTGAAGAGATTTCCTGTATAATGCGCACTTTTATCCGGAGTGTTTATCATGGCAGTTGAATTAACTTTATCCATTATCAAACCAGATGCAGTTGCAAAATCTGTTATTGGTCAAATTAACATGCGCTTTGAGCAAGCAGGATTGCATATTGTTGCTGCTAAAATGATGCAACTCACGCGTGAACAAGCCGAAGGTTTTTATGCCGTACACAAGGCACGGCCCTTTTTTAAAGATCTTGTGGTCTTTATGATTTCAGGTCCTGTCATGGTTCAAGTGTTGGAAGGGGTTGATGCGATTACTAAAAATCGGCAAATCATGGGCGCTACCAATCCTTCTGAAGCAGCCCCCGGCACGATTCGTGCTGATTTTGCGGACAGTATTGATGCTAATGCTGTTCATGGATCAGATAGTTCAGAAACGGCCGCCGCTGAAATTGCTTATTTTTTTGAACCTCATGAGCTTTGTCGACGCGCTTGATGAACAAGAAAATCAATTTACTCAATTTGAACCTTAAGAACATGCGTCAATTTGTTGATATGATGGGAGAGAAGCCTTATCGTGCGCAACAATTGATGCAATGGATTCATCAAGCAGGGGCTTGTGAGTTTGCACAAATGAGTAACTTAAGTCAGGCTTTTCGCAATAAGCTCGCCGAAATCGCTGAAGTGCAATTGCCTGAGATGGTCAGCTCCCATCAATCCAACGATGGAACACACAAATGGGTGCTGAAGCTTGTCTGTGGAAACTGCATAGAAACGGTTTATATTCCTGAAGCGAAAAGGGGAACATTATGCGTCTCCTCGCAGGTTGGGTGTGCTTTAAATTGCTCATTTTGCTCGACCGGGAAGCAAGGTTTCAATCGCAACTTAACTACGGCTGAAATCATTGGCCAAGTTTTTCTTGCGGTGCGCGAGCTTTCAGAGCGACAAGGGGTGCATGATCGCCGTGTGACAAATGTGGTGATGATGGGGATGGGCGAGCCCTTGCTCAACTTTGACTGTGTTGTGGATGCTATGGATATCATGATGGATGATTATGCCTATGGGTTATCCAAAAGACGAGTCACACTCAGCACCTCAGGCCTTATTCCTGAAATGGAGCAGCTGCGCCTGCGAAGTCCGGTCTCTCTTGCGGTTTCTTTGCATGCGCCAAATGATGCCCTACGAAACGAGTTAGTTCCCATCAATAAAAAATATCCATTGCCTCAACTCATGTCCATTTGCGCAAGATATTTTGAAGGTCAGCACAAACGTGTCGTTACTTTCGAGTATGTGATGTTGAACGGAGTGAATGACTCTCTCGAACATGCTCGAGAACTTGTGAAACTGTTGAAGGACGTGCCATGTAAGGTGAATTTAATTCCTTTTAATCCTTTTCCTTTGACGCAATATGAAAGATCCCCAGAAAAAAGTATCGATTTGTTTCGTGAAAAACTGACTCAAGCCGGAATCAATACCATCACCCGAAAAACGCGAGGGGATGATATCGATGCAGCCTGCGGGCAGTTGGCCGGGGAGGTTATGGATAGAACCAGTCGATCCAGACGCTGGCAGGAACTCCATGCCATCCCCGTGATAAACAGGATACAATAGAGTTTTTATCTGTTCAGGGGTATAATGAGCGCTCTTGAAACTTGGTGTGGATATGTGGTGAAAGCTCGACACGTGTTAAGTATGTTTTGTTTTGTCTTTTTGTTATCGTGCCAGTCACATGGGCCTGCCAAAGCTGAGCTTGCCAATCATCCAACCAAACTCAGTGAGGCATCGGCTTATAACGCACAATTAGGTTTGGCTTATCTCGAACAAGGGGATAGACCTCGTGCTAAGCGGAAGTTGCTTTTGGCTTTGTCGCAAGCACCTGATTCACCCAGTGCGCATGCGGCGATGGCCTATTTTTTGGAAAAATGTGGTGAGATGGATAATGCTCACATGTATTATAAAAAAGCCGTTACCCTTGGAAAGAGCTCTGGCGCCCAATGGAACAATTATGGTGCGTTTTTGTGTCGACAAGCACAATACAAACAAGCGGAAGAGTATTTTCTTTTAGCCGTTAAAGACAGCAATTATGAACATACGGCAGGTGCCTATGAAAATGCAGGGCTTTGTGCCATGGCCATTCCTGACATGGCCAAAGCGAGTCTCTATTTTCAGAAAGCACTGGTGCAAGATCCTAGTAAAGAGCAGTCGTTGTACGAGTTGGTAAAAATTGAGCTTAAACAAGACCATGCGTCTCAGGCTCTGGCTTATTTGCAAAAATATCCAGACCTCACGCTGAAAAATCCTACGATACTCGCTTTGGCTATAGATGTGGCGCATAAGGCGTCAAAAAATGAGCTGGAAGCAGAGTATCAATCGCACGCTTCTTTAGGAGCTGTTTCGGAAAAAACCGGAGAAAAAAATGACCACAACAACAATGGATGAGATCCTTGATGATCCACAATCTAGTCCAGGCGCACGATTAGCATCCATTCGCCTGCAGCAAGGATATACTGCTGAGTATGTGGCAGGAAAACTGCATTTAAGGGTACGAATCATCGAGCTTCTAGAAGCCGACGACTACCATCTTCTGCCAGAACCCGTGTTTATCAAGGGTTACCTGCGTGCTTATGCGAAATTATTAGGCGTCGCCGCGGATCCTCTGGTGGAGTTATTTCATCAGTTATACAAACCTGCTCGAGTTTCTGAGAAAACGTTGTGGCAAGGGCGCCGAGAAACCAATCGTGCTGAACATGCCATTCGTTGGTTGACTGGGTTTTTTGCATTGGTGGTCGTGATCGCTGTGACCATGTGGTGGTACACGAACAAAGACAATCAACGATTATTTCCAGCAAGCGTTATCCATGCAGAGGCCTCATCCAACAAATCTGAAACCGAGATAAGATTAACTGATTTATCAAAAATGAGATCCATTCTTTCTTCACCTGGACAACTTGACAGCTTGGAGAAAGAAAGTGGCTGAACGCATCCAAGCCATTCGAGGCATGAATGATCTGTTACCTGAGCAGAGCTTACAATTTAGGCATATTGAACGGACTTTTTTCCGGAGCGCTGGGGAGTATGGTTATCAAGAGATACGGTTACCCTTATTAGAACAAACGCAACTCTTCAAACGCACCATCGGAGAAATGACAGATATCGTTGAAAAAGAGATGTACACTTTCAATGATTTGAATGGGGATAGTTTAACCCTAAGGCCTGAGGGAACGGCGGGTTGTGTTCGTGCTTGTCTTGAGCATGGTTTGCTTCATCGACAGCAACAAAAACTCATGTACTCTGGTCCCATGTTTCGTCATGAAAGACCTCAAAAAGGCCGCTATCGACAATTTAATCAACTGGGGCTTGAAGTTTTTGGGATCCCGGGGGTTGGGATTGAGCTTGAACTGATCTCTTTGTGCAAGCGATTTTGGGAGACTCTTGGAGTTTCTCGCGCGGTCGCATTGCAAGTAAATACGCTTGGAACTTTATCGGAAAGACAAGTGTATCGAGACGTTTTGGTCAGTTATTTGCAGCCTCATTGGGAACAATTGGATGGAGATAGTCAACGACGCTTAACGACAAATCCTTTGCGTATTCTTGACAGCAAAAATCCAGAGATCTCCTCCTTGATTGCGAATGCGCCGCGCTTAATGGATGTCATCAGTGCTGAGAGTCGTGGATATTTTTCAGATCTATGTCTGGGATTAGATGCTCTCAGCATCCCCTACACCGTTAACCCTTGCTTGGTTCGAGGATTAGACTATTATGGGCACACGGTCTTTGAATGGGTGACAGATCACTTAGGCAGTCAAGCCACCGTTTGTGCTGGTGGGCGTTATGATGTCCTAGTGGAGCAATTGGGTGGCCATCCGACCCCTGCCGTCGGATTTGCGATGGGAGTCGAGCGATTAGCGATTTTGATGGAAACCTTGTCGATAGCACCGGTGACAACCTCCCCCCCACATTTGTTTTTGATGGCAACCGGGGTGGATGCCATACGACAGACTTTGGTCTTGGGCGAAACTTTGCGCTCTCATCATTGGCATGTGCTGGTCCATACTGCGGGCGGTGGGTTTAAAAGTCAGTTTAAAAAAGCCGATAAAAGTGGCGCGCGATTTGCTTTGATCCTCGGAGACGATGAAATACGAGAGCGGAAGATATCTATAAAAGATTTGCGCCAACCCATCGAGCAAGTTACCATCCCTCTCAGTGAATTGGTTGGTGTTTTGAGCGGTCTTTTGACTGAACAAGAGGGGAATGAGTGATGACTGTTTATATGACAGAAACAGAACAGCTGGAAGCCATAAAAAAATGGTGGAAAAAATATAGTAATCTTATCACGATATTCCTGTCTGTCGTGTTACTGGCGATTTCGGGTTATAAATATTGGCATTGGCATCAAGATAAAATAACGTTTCAAGCCTCTAACGCTTATGAGCAGATGATGTTGGCGTTTTCTAATCAAGACAACAAAGCTGTTCGCGGGTATGCGAGCCAATTGTTACACGATTATGGACAAACGGTGTATGCTGACGCGGCAAGACTGACTTTAGCCAAGCTTTATGCGGCCCGTGAAAAATACCCAGAAGCAGAACTTCAATTAGCCTATGTGGCAACGCATTCTAAGGTGTTAGCCTTACAAGAAGTGGCTAGTATTCGACTGGCGAGGATGTTTGCTCAGGATAAATCCTATGAAAAGGCCTTAACCGAATTAAGTCGTGTGAACAGCAGCGTTTACCGACCTGTCGTGAATGAATTAAGAGGGGATATTTTTGCGGCTACTGGAAAATACGAACAAGCAGTCACTTCTTATCGCGAAGCTATTCAGGAAGTGCAAAAAAAGGGGATGGGTAATTTATTTTTGGAAATGAAAACAAATGAAATGGCTGCAGTTACCCAATCCATGATGATGAATGAGAGAAAGTTAGAAAAAGTATGAGGTATGATGATGTTTTTAGATAAAAAGTGGTTTTTTTTGATATGTTGTATCCTGGTACAAGGTTGTTCGAAAGTCGACGATTTTATGTTTGGCAAGGATAATACACCGAAACCGGGGGTTCTGAGCCCGTTGCATTCAAAATTAACGTTGGTTGAAAATTGGTCTGTTCCTTTGGGTAAGCCTGGTCAATCCAGTACTTATTTGAAATTAAAACCAGAGATCAAGGGAAACATCATTTACGTGGCTAATGCTAATGGTGTGATAGACGCTGTGGATAAAAACACTGGCCAGATGGTGTGGGCTAAGCAACTTCGACACGGTGTGGTGAGTGGACCAACGGTGGCTGATGGTCATGTCGTTGTGGGTACCAACAATTCTCGTGTTCTTGTGTTGAACCAGACGGACGGAAGTGAGCTACTAAAACTGAAAGTCTCCGCTGAAGCGCTCTCTAAACCTGTGATTAACCATCAAAGGTTGATTGTTAAAACCATGGATGGCTATCTGTATGGGTTTGATATCAAAACAGGACAAAAATTATGGGCGTATGAACACGGTACGCCAGGCTTGATATTAAAAGCCAGTTCTTCTCCTGTCATCATGGGAAAACAGACTTTGGTTGGGTTTTCAGATGGCAAGTTGGATGCCATCGATCTTGAATCAGGTCGTATGATTTGGCAACGTAGCATCGCTTATGCCAGTGGTGCGAGTGACGTGGAGCGCCTCGTTGACATTGATGCTGATCCCATCGTTCGAGGAGACACCGTTTATATCGCTACTTATCAAGGCTATATAGGGGCTGTTTCTTTAAGTAGTGGTGAGTTTTTGTGGCGCAAGCCCGGATCAGTTTATAAAAATATGGCCATAGATAAAGAAACGCTCTATGTGACCGACAGTGACGATGTGGTGTGGGCTATTGATAGAAAAAATGGCCTCATCAAATGGAAGCAATCTACGTTGAAAGCTCGAGGATTGACTGAACCTGTGCTGTGGGGGAAACGACTAATTGTTGGAGACAGAACTGGCTTGGTCCACGTGTTGTCTAGAAAGAGTGGCGCGCTTATTTCCCGTATTCAACTCAGCGGTCCTATAGATATTGCACCGGCAGTCTCAGGCTCTAGTCTTTATGTGATGACGGCCCATGCCAAATTAACTCGCCTTTCGCTGAGTTGAGGACATATAAATTAATCATATTCCGGTCATTGCCCTTGTCGGGCGCCCAAATGTTGGCAAATCGACTTTATTCAACCGTTTAACCCGAACGCAAAATGCGCTGGTTGCTGATTTTCCTGGCTTAACACGGGATAGGCAATACGGAGATGCGGTTTTTGAGAACAAACCCTTTATTGTCATTGATACCGGGGGGGTTGGTGTTGAAGATGTGGCTATTGATGCTTTGATGGCCAAGCAATCTCAATCAGCGCTTCATGAGGCAGATCTTGTCTTTTTTTTGGTGGATGGACGCGCTGGTTTGAACTCCGTCGATGAACATATTGCCACAGCGCTTCGAAAACTTAGTAAGCCTATCTATTTGATTGTGAACAAATCAGATGGACTTGACGAGGACACTATCGCACTTGATTTTCAATCGCTCGGGCTGTCACAAGTTTTTGCGATATCTTCATCGCATGGCCGAGGGATACAGCCTTTGCTCAAAGCCGTCACCGAAACATTCCCAGAGGCCTCAGAAGAAAGCGATTTTGATGGGGTGATCAAAATTGCGTTTATTGGTAGACCTAATGTTGGAAAATCAACATTGGTCAATAGAATTTTAGGGGAAGATCGCGTTGTTGTATATGATATGCCAGGGACTACTCGTGACAGCATCTCTATTCCTTTCACACGAGGTTCTCAGAAATATACGCTCATTGATACTGCCGGGATTAGAAGACGAGCACGGGTTGATGAAAAAATTGAAAAATTCTCAGTCGTCAAAACATTACAATCCATCAAAGGCGCTCATGTTTGTGTGATGTTGTTTGATGCCAAAGATGGACTGTCTGATCAAGACTTGCATTTGCTGAGTTTCATCATTGATGCGGGGACTGCCTTGGTCATTGCTGTTAATAAATGGGACGACTTGACTCCAGATCATAAGGCACACATTCGAAAAGAATTGGATCGTAGGATGCAATTTGTGCAGTTTGCAAAGATTCGATTTATCTCGGCTTTGCATGGGACAGGGGTCTCTTTGTTATTCAAAGATATTTTACAGGCTTATCAATCCGCCACTCAATCTCTTTCAACCCCTCAAGTGACACGATTATTACAAGATTTGGTTGCCAAACATGAGCCTCCATTGGTCAGTGGGCGGCGGATAAAAATGCGTTATGCTCATGCTGGCGGACAGAATCCACCGGTTATTGTCATCCATGGGAATCAACTGGACTCTCTTCCCGATAGTTATCGACGCTATTTGGCAAAAGGGTTTACGGAGCACTTGAAACTGGTGGGGACTCCACTGAAACTGGAGTTTAAGTCCACTGTGAACCCTTACAAAGACAAAAAAAATAAATTATCAGAGCGCCAAATTCATCGGAAAAGGCGTTTGATGAAGCATGTGAAAAAGGGATAATTTTCGGAACAAACGATATGGACCGTTCATGTTATTGGGTATATATTTTATACTGTGAGAATGACAGTTATTATACAGGATATACCGTTGATCTAGAAAAACGCTACCTTGCGCACTTAAATGGCACGGGAAAGTGCAAATACACTCAAAGCTTTAAGCCCCAATACTTGGCTCAAAGCTGGCAAGTCAATGGCAGTAGAGCATTGGCCATGCAGCTTGAGCGCCGTATAAAAAATATGACACGAGCTGAAAAAGAGCAGTTGATTGCTGATCCTCAAAGACTTAAGGATCGGGAGCGAAATGATGTCCATCTTTACGCAAGAACAGGAAGTTATGTCGCTCCCGATCCTAAATCACCAAAAATAAGGAACAGTTTTGATGACAATACCTAAGAGAACCAACACCCTGGCTTCGTGGCCACGTTTCGATAGATAAACCGCTGCATCATGGCCGATGCCAGTTGAGCGGCCTGTGATGAAAATCTGTTTTTTTTGCATGCGAGGTTTCTTATAGCGTTTGAAAGCTTTCGCTCACTATTTGAGTTGAAACAAGGCCTTCCTTGTCTTTGTGGACCTTAAGCACTGTATAGGTTGTCAAGGTGAGGTCTTCTGACTGAGCAATGGCTTTGCAAAGAAAATAGGTGCTTTCTATCGTGATTTGATTGGTGGGAATATCGAGTTTTTGTATGAGTTCAGCAATGTCTTTCAGATCCGTGATGCCATCTTTGCCTTGAGCGTTATGAAGTTCTTCCAGTTCTGTAGGGGTTAATCCTTTGCCAAGTGTTTTTAAGAGGATGTCCGGGGCCGTGTTGATATTTATGGGGACAACTACTGGTAATGTGGTCAAATTTGAAACTAGCTTTTGATATATGTCTTGAGTCACTCCTTGAATGAGGCGCAATTCCGATATACTTTGCATCGGTTGGTAACTCGGAAAATAGGGTGGTTTTTGTTTTAAATAGTATGTCACCATTTGATCCTGGCCTCGACCAGGTTGGTAGGGACTAATCCAATATGTGAGGGCATTGAATAGGGTGCGACGTTCTGCGGCATGAGAAGACTTGGCAAGACTTTGTTCCAACAGTCGATAAAATACGATGTAAAATTTTTTATCTTGTAAGTTATTGATGTTGAATCGAGCTTGGAGATCATACAACGCGCCTTTTAAGACGATACCTGGATAGATGTCTTGTAATTTTTTGGGAAACCGCATCACGCGACCCTCTTTGTCGATATGCGTCAGTTGTTTATGCTTTGAGTCAAGCGCGTCCATAGCCCAAAAAGTCACCCCTTGTGACGCCAAATAAAGCTTATCACTCATGAGGGCTAAGTGTGTTCTGTAGATATCCAGTTGTAGGCGGGTGCTCATGGCCGTTGCGGCAATGGCAACAAGCGTCATGATGAACAAGGCAGAAATCAGGGCACTACCGGTCATGATCTCTGGCGTTTTAACTTGCATAAAGGGCCTCAGGTATTGCAAAAAGCAAGTTCATGTTTCCCCAATGAGTGGGTGTCAATGAGATCTGTACAGCTTGTGGAAGTGTTTCTTTTTTCTGATTTTGTTGAACGGCATATTCATGCCATTCTTGAAGGGTTTGATGGTTACTCGCCAAATATGAAAATTGGCAGACAAGAAGGTGGTCAAACAAGACTTTGTCGTGATAAAGATTGCGGTGAGGGGTATCTAATGTATCCCAACGCCTGCGAATCAATTGTTTATTTTGGCAAAGATAACCCACGCGCTTAAGCGTACTTTTGATCAAGATGCCATTGGGATTGACCGAACCACCGGAGCTGAATTCAACATAATGAGATTGTCCTATGAAGGGGGGAAATACATGCATCTCATCTCCATGAATAGGGCGCTCAATCATTTGTTCGATGTCGTGGGAGAGCATGGAAAGTCCCAATTGTAAGGCATTCAATTGATTGGCTTGCTCATTGACTCTGCCTCGAGTGTCAAATGCGTGAAACATGGCTGATGCCGTGATGGCCGATATCAAAGCAAAAACTGCGAGAGCTATCATGATTTCAATCAACGTGTAGCCCTGTAAATAACTTTTCATGGGGCATACCTAAACGCTGTGAGCGGACTTGTAAAAGGTCCTCCTTGTTTGTCACTCACGGTGATGGTGATTTTCTGCATGGATTTGACTGGGGTTGGCATGAGTTTGGCTCGCCAATAATACCGCTGGCCTAGCATCCGAGTCACTTCAGAAATCTCTTGGTTGAGATGGACTTGCACTAAATTGAGTTGAATGGCGGTAACACCTTGCATTGCAACCCAGTGGCTGATGGATTTTTCCTTGATTTGCGCCGAAGTCGCTACGTTTTGTGATGTGGCTTTTGTCAGTGCGGTGAGGGCGATGGCGATGATGGCCAAGGCAACCAGGACTTCAATCAATGTGAATGCTTTGTGGTTCATCATGGCGTGCTTAATACCTTTATCTTGCCATCAGAGGAACCCACTACACGAAGGGTGACATGATCTCCTTTCAGTTTGAGATGAAGTATAAAAGGGGTTATATCTCCTTCGGCATCAACGATGATTTGTGGGGCGTCGTTTGAGCCTGTCTCGCTTTCTATCGAGGTGATGGTGTGTTTGGGGAAATGCTGAATACGGTACATACTCTTATTGGGCATGGGGAGCCAATGAGACGGGGGTTGAAACCTCAAGAGATAATAAGAAGACTTCATGATTCTTACGCCTAAGGTGTTTGATTCAATGATGGCTTGATGCTCTGCAAAGGTAACATAATTGACAAATTGTTCGGCGGAGGTGAAAAGTCGACGCTGTTCGCCAAAATCTCCCATGGCCAATAGAGCAAATCCAAGGGAGATGCTGATGATGAGCACCACCACAAGGATTTCGATGAGGGTAAAACCATGGGGTTTATCCCATTTATTTCGCATCCCAATTACCTATTTCAGCATTGATACCAGTTCCTCCTGGTTGACCATCTGCGCCCAACGTAAACACGTCAACATCGCCATGCTGACCTGGATTTAAATACAAATAATCGCGTCCCCAAGGATCTTTGGGTAAAGATTTGAGATAAGGTTTCCAATCGTGAGGTATGGGGCTATTGGTTGGCTTTTCGACCAGGGCCAGGAGTCCTTGATCCGTGCTAGGATAAACCCCATTGTCTAGTTTGTAGAGGTCCAACGCGTTTTGGATCCCCAAGACGTCCTGCTTGGCTTTCACCACGCGCGCCTCATCAGGTCTGTGAATGATTTTTGGGACAACGATGGAGGCCAAGATGCCGAGGATCACCACAACCACCATGATTTCAATTAAAGAAAAGCCCAGTTGTTTACGCATAGTTTAATACTCCTAATTAACAAGTTGTTCCATAGAAAAAATAGGCAATAATGTGGCCAACACGATGAATAGAACAACCGCACCCATCAGCAAAATGATCAGCGGTTCTAAGAGGGTTAAGGCCGTGTCAATCAAGCGTCGCACTTCATTGTCGAGATGTTTCGCGCCACGCTCCATCATGGGAGAAATTTGGCCACTTTTTTCGCCACTCCCAATGAGGTGAATCGTCATAGGTCTGATAAACCCTGTCTCTTTCAATGACGTGCTGATGGAAGCACCTTCACGAACACGGACGGCGGCCTGGTTAAATGCCTGGCGCATCACCACATTGGAGAGCAAACCAGCAGAGACTTGCATGGTTTCCAAAACATTGACTCCGGCTGCAAATAAAATAGCGAAGGTATGAATATAGCGTGCCACATTGATGGATTTCACCATGTAGGAGACGATCGGAAGCTTTAAAATCAGGTGATCCCATCGGAAGCGTACAGTAGGGTATTGTAGGCTTCGTTTTAAAATGATGATGAGGAGGGCCATGACGACAAAGGCATAAAGTCCATAAGCTTTTACGAACGCACTGAGTGCAATCAGGACTTGCGTCATGGGTGGGAGTGTTTGGCCGCTGTTGCTGAAGACGTCGATGATTTTCGGGACAACAAAACTCAACAAAAAAGAAATAATGCCCATGGAGACCATCACCATGACCACAGGATAAATGAGGGCTTGTTTGATTTTTTGGCGAATCGTTTGTTGATTTTCGGTGTAATCGGCTAATTTTTCTAAGACCATATCCAATCGCCCCGTTTGCTCACCGGCAGAAACGGTAGCTCGAAAGAGCTGTGGAAAAACTTTTGGGTAGTCAGCCATGGCTTGAGCTAAGGCATATCCTTCCATCACTTTTGAGCGGACACCGATGATGAGACGGCGGATTTTATCTTTTTCAGTTTGTTCACTCACGCCTCGTAAGGCTTCTTCCACTGGGATCCCTGCCGCGAGCAGGGTAGCCAATTGACGTGTGAATAGGGATAAATCTTCAGCGGGAAGTTTGTCTTTGTGCGTTGTTGCTCGATATGAAGATTTGATTGCTGCAATGGAGGTGGGCCACAAATGTTGTTCGCGTAATAGTTGTCGGGCGTGTCTATCCGAATCAGCTTCAATCACACCTTTGCAGGGTTGACCTGATTTTTTCATCGCCTGGTAAATGTATGCGCCCATAGGTTAGGATCGCGCCAGAATTAACTTCCCGTTTTGGTATCAAATATGAACATCGTGTCAAGCCAATATTCAGTTTCGCGCCAAAACGGGAAGGTAATTCTGGCGCGATTCTTGAAAATTTGATGAGAAAACTTAGTTTAATCTATTGGGTTTCATATGTCACTTAGGGTAAAATGCTTTTTGTTTTGATTCATTGGAGAGGGATGATGTGCATCAACAAGATTCATGCAGCAATTAAAGAGCATGATGCGAAATTTATAGATCTGCGTTTTACGGATACTGTTGGTAAAGAGCAGCATATCAGTATTCCTGTGTCATCTGTCGATGAGGAGTTGGTGCAGAATGGTAAAATGATCGACGGTTCTTCTTTTCGTGGATGGAAAAAAATTCATCAATCTGATTTAGCACTCGTTCCTGATCCGAGCAGCATACTTTTAGATCCCTTCTTCCAAGATAATACCCTTATTTTGCGCTGCAATGTGGTTGACCCTCTCACCAAGCGCCCATACGAACGATGTCCGCGGTCATTAGCACAACGCGCAGAACGCTACTTACAATCCATGGGGATTGCCGATCATATGAATATTGGCCCTGAACCTGAATTTTTTATTTTTGACGATGTTCGCTGGGAAACCACGATAAATGGCGCTTTTTATAAAATTGATTCAGACGAGGCTCAATGGAATTCCGGGAAGGCAATGGATGGTGGCAATATCGGACATAGACCTCCCATAAAGGGAGGATATTTCCCGGTGCCTCCAGTGGATTCATCACAAGACATTCGCTCAGCCATTTGTTTGGCACTTGAGTCTTTTGGGATGGTGGTAGAAGCCCACCACCATGAAGTGGCAACGGCCAATCAATGTGAAATTGCCACACGCTTTAATCGATTGACTCAAAAGGCGGATGAAATTCAACTGTTAAAATATGTGGTTCACAATGTGTCGCATAATTATGGGAAAACCGCCACCTTCATGCCAAAACCATTGGTCGGTGATAATGGATCGGGGATGCATTGCCATCAATCTTTGATGAAAGACGGGATTAATTTGTTTGAGGGGGATCAATATGCAGGATTATCTGAAACCGCTTTGTATTATATTGGCGGTATCATCAAGCATGCGAAAGCTTTAAATGCCTTCACAAATCCTGCAACCAATAGTTATAAACGCTTAGTTCCGGGGTTTGAAGCGCCAGTTCTATTGTCATACTCCGCCAGAAATCGATCGGCTGCTATTCGTATTCCTTATGTGAGCTCTCCTTCAGCCACGAGGATAGAAGTGCGCTTTCCAGATGGCGCGGCAAACCCTTACCTCGCTTTTTCTGCCATGATGATGGCGGGCATCGATGGGATTTTGAAAAAGATACATCCAGGTCAGCCCATTGATAAAGATCTCTATGAATTGCCTCCAGAAGAGCTGATGGATATTCCGACGGTTTCTGAATCACTTGAGGAATCGGTAGATAACTTGCGATCTGATCATGAGTTTTTGCTGCAAGGTGATGTCTTCAGTCATGATTTCATCAACAGCTATATCGACTTGCGTGAAAAGGACATTGCATATGTCCGAAGTTTGGTTCATCCTGCTGAGTTTGAGTTATATTATAGCAATTAGGGGCATCACGTCATGAGGCACACGGGTCTTTCTGTTGGGCTGGTTCTGCTGATGTTGTCTGATCAGAGTTTTTCATCGACAATCTATAAGTGGACCGACAGTAATGGCAGTGTGCATTTCAGTGATAAACCTTATCCTGGGGCAGAAGAAATCAAACTGCCTGTGGTGCAATCGTATTCCTCACCAAAGAATGCTCAGGAGAAACAGAAAACCCAAATCATGCCCATCGAGGCTACTCAATCCTATGAAAGAGTTAGCATTGCACAACCAGAGGATCAATCAACCATTCGTAATCCACAAGGATACGTTCCTGTCATCATTGAGTTAAGTCCTACGCTCAGAAAAAATGATGAAGTCCAAATGATCCTGGATGGCGCCCCATTAGGCGCCCCGCAAAAAGCCACAGTTTTTGCACTCAAGGAATTATTACGTGGGTCTCATACCATAGCGATACAAGTATTGGATTCTAAGGGCAATGTCCTCACATCAAGTCAACCTATTACCATCTATATGATGCCCCCTCGGGTAGGAATGGTTCATCATAACCCTTGAAATTTCGAAAGGCGTCCTCATATACTGTTCTAGGTTTATGGCCGCGTACAGTATATCAAGGTGACATCAACGTCTATTAGGAGATTTTTTAATGGTGAGCAAGCAACAAACCATGGGCTTCCAAACGGAAGTCAAACAAATGCTGCATCTGGTGGTTCATTCACTTTATAGCAATAAAGAGATTTTCTTACGAGAACTCATCTCTAATGCATCAGATGCGCTTGATAAACTTCGGTTTTTGGCGCTGTCTAATGGATCACTATATGAGAGTGATTCGGATTTGCGCATCACGGTTGAATTTAATGAGAAGAAGAAAACCATCACCATTGCAGACAATGGGATTGGTATGAATTGGGATGAGGCGGTGGATAACTTAGGGACTATTGCCAAATCCGGAACCAAAGAATTCATCAGTCATATGAGTGGCGAAAGTGCAAAAGACGCGCAACTCATCGGACAATTTGGGGTCGGATTTTACTCCGCATTCATAGTAGCTGATAAAGTGGTGGTCAAATCCAGACGCGCGGGCTTAACGGCTGCTGATGGAATCGTTTGGGAATCCGCTGGAGAAGGTGAATTTAGCATTGGCCATGAGAAAAAAGAGGACAGAGGCACTCAAGTGATTCTTCATCTGAAAAAAGAAGAAGATGAGTTTTTGAGTGATTGGCGATTACGAAGCATCATCAGCAAGTATTCAGATCATATTTGCTGGCCCATCGTCATGAAACAGATCGCGTCAACTGATCAAAAAAAGGAAGCTGAATCTGAATTTGAAACCGTCAATAAAGCCAATGCCTTATGGACCATGCAAAAAGCAGATATTTCAGATGATGAATATAAAGCACTCTACAAACACATTTCACACGATTTTCAAGATCCCTTGTGCTGGTCTCATAATCACGTGGAAGGCAAGCAGGACTACATTACCCTTCTTTATATTCCTGGACACGCGTCCTTTGACCTGTGGCAACAAGAAGCTAAGCATGGTTTAAAGTTGTATGTGAAGCGTGTGTTCATTATGGATGATGCCACTCAATTTTTGCCAAGATATCTGCGTTTTGTGAAAGGAATTGTAGATGCAAGTGATTTGCCACTGAATGTGTCACGCGAAATTCTGCAAGACAACAAACAAGTAGACAGTATCCGTACGGCATGTACCAAGCGTGTGTTATCAATGCTTGAGAAAATAAGTGAACAAAAAGATGACACTTATCAAAAGGTTTGGGATGAATTTGGTCAAGTGTTAAAAGAAGGGCCTGTCGAAGACTTCACAAACAAAGACGCCATTTCTAAACTACTTCGTTTCAGCTCAACCGTGAATGATTCAGAGCAACAAACGGTGACATTTTCGGATTATGTCTCTCGCATGAAGGAAGGACAGGATAAAATTTACTATATCACTGCTTCCAGTTATAACGCAGCCAAGCACAGCCCTCACTTAGAAATTTTCAATAAAAAAGGCATAGAGGTTTTGCTTCTGAGCGATAGAGTTGATGAATGGTTAGTCGGTTATTTGAATGAATTTGATGGTAAATCTTTGCAATCGATCAGCAAAGGGAAAGTATCTTTGGATGAATCAGAAGAAGAAGTCAAAGAACAAGAGCTAAATTTTGCGACGATGTTAAAGCAAATCAAAGACGTTTTGGGTGATCGTATCAAAGACGTGCACATCACGACCCGATTGACGGACTCCCCAACCTGTGTGGTAGCCGATGAGAAGGACATGGGGCTTGAAATGCAACGTATTTTGCAAGCAAGCGGCCAAAAACTGCCAGAATCTAAGCCGATTTTTGAGATTAACGTTGAACACCCCCTCATCAAACGCTTGCATGCCATTCAAGATGACACCCGATTTGCAGAGTGGGTGGTCGTGTTATTTGAACAGGCGCTGCTTGCAGAAGGAGGTCAATTAGACAACCCGGCTGATTTTGTAAAACGTATCAATCAGTTGTTAAGCGCTACTTGAACTATCGGACTTCGAACAGAATTGCATGCAAAAAGACGCATGCAATTCTGTTTGAATAATTTAGATCTGTGGCTATATTAAGGATCGGGAACGAATGGATTCCGAACTTCAACTATTCCTCAGTGAGACGGAAATATTTTGTGCCAAAATAACGTTGTAGTTTCTTTCTGATGGTGCCACGGCTGATGCCAAGCATTTTAGCAGCTTGTAATTGATTGCCACGTCTTTTTTCCATCACGGCTTGTAACAGTGGAGGTTCAACTTCGGAGAGGATCATGTCATACAAATCATCGATCGATTTGTTTTTGTTTTCAACGAGAAAACGGCTAACTAATCCGTAAACCAAATCTTGTAAGCCCTGTTCTTGCTTGATGTCAATAGGGGCGTGCGTTTCAGAAACAGTCATCTTAACTTCCTTATTTTAGTTAAATCGTACAAGTCCAAAGTCTTTCAAAACGCTTGAAAGCAGAATTAATTGTACATCAAGGATAATAGATACGCTAATCGTTTTTAACGATTTATGAGGGTTTTTCGGACCCGATCCTTAGTTCATTCTCAATCAGAGTGCATATGGATGTGTCTGCATGGTGCGAAGAAAGAGAAGACTTCAATGTTTTTAACCGAGTTTGCATGCGTGTGATCACTTCTTGATCCGTCAACAAATCTTTGATGGCACGGGTGAGTTCGACTGGATTGCAGTCATATTGCAATAATTCAGGGACAATCATTTGGTTCTGCAAGATATTGCATAGTCCTACATATTTTATTTTGATGAATCTAGAAATGGTGATGAAGGAGATCAGAGATGCTTTATAAATGATACACATGGGCTTTTCCAACAACGCACACTCTAAGGAAGCGGTGCCGGAGGCAACGACCACACAGTCACTGCTTGCCGCCGCAGGAACAGCTTGGCTTTCTGTCAGCGTGTAGGTGATGTTCGCGTTTTTGAAATAGGCGTTGATGAGCTGTGGATTAATGGTGTTTGCGACGGGAATGACAAAATGCAGATCGTCGAATTCTTGGCATAGAATCTCTGCACTTTTTAGCATGATGGGCATATGCCGTTCGATTTCATGACGCCTGCTACCAGGTAATAAGGCGATCACACGTTTGCTTTTAGGCAAGCCGAGTTTCTCTCGGGAGTCAGCCATAGAGAGCGTTTGCTTGGTTTGATGCAGCAAAGGATGACCAACAAAGGCAACAGGAACACCGGCTTGTTCATATATCTTTTTTTCAAAAGGCAGGATCACAGCCATTTTGTCCACACAATGACGAATGATGTTGATTCGGCCAGCTTTCCAAGCCCAAATTTGCGGACTAATATAGTATAAAATGCGAAGCCCGAGTTTTTGTTTGGCAAATTGAGCTAATCGTAAATTAAATCCAGGATAGTCCACCAAGACAAGTAAGTCAGGATTGACCGTGGATAAATGGGTTTGGATATCTTTAAAGGCCCGGCGTATCACCCCAAAATGACGAAGAACTTCTGAAAAA